>JARCMA010000189.1 GCA_030248405.1 Microcoleus sp. MP8IB2.171 | reverse complement strand
GGGAGTAGGGGGTGGGACAAGAATGCCCTCAAAGTCCCCCTTCTTAAGGGGGATTTAGGGGGATCTCCGGGGCATAAATATGTTAAGTGAACCGTATTGAATTTAAACCGATCGATCTTCAACCCGCGCAGGCGGGTTTTGTTTTTATAGACGCGGTTTCAACTGCTCGGTCTTCTTCTTCCTTCAGTCTCCTGATTTATTACTAGAGGCGGAGATAGGGGAGCTTCAGGTTCTGCCACATTCAACTGACCGCCACAACAACGCAACTCGTAAAGTTTTGCATTAATTTGATACTCGTACTGACTCAATAGTCTTGCATAAATATAGCCAGCTTTTCCATCCAAAAAGCCGAGCTGAATAAAGTAAAATAAAATAAATCTGAGCAGTGGTTTAAAAGGCAGCCGCACCCAAACTTTTTTGAGAAATCGCTTCCGCTGTACGGCATCTCCAAATAAGTGAGCACCAATAGTGCCGCTGTCGTCGCGACCTTCAATAATATTGTAATAAACGCGAGCTTCCCAATTTGAATATCGGTTGTGGCGCTCGATCCAGTGAAATAAATCGCGGTAATCTTCGTGGATCATGTCATTTTTTAAGTAGCCGACTTGACCACCTAAAATGACGTGTTCGTGAACTTCGTTGTCGCCAGTATTGGGGACGGATTCAGTGCCGAGATTTTCGTAACGGCCTTTTTGATGCTTGAACAAACGCAAATTCCAGTCGGGATATCGACCGCCGTAACGCAGCCATTGTCCTAAAAAGAAGACTTTGCGGTTGAGGTAGTAGCCGTCAAAATTCGGATCGGCGATCGCCTGCGCGATTTCGTCCCAAAGTTCCGGCGGAATGCGCTCGTCGCAATCGACAATTAATACCCATTCGTTGCGAAAGGGTAGGTTGTCCAAAGACCAGTTTTTCTTTTTCGGCCAGCGGTTGTCAAAGTAGAATTGCACGACTTTTGCGCCACTGCTGATGGCAATTTCTACCGTGCGATCGCTACTTTGGGAATCAACCAGAAAAACTTCATCCGCCCTGGCAATGCTGGCCAGACACGCAGGTAGATTAAGTTCTTCGTCTTTTGCCGGAATGAGAACTGAAACCGGAATCTTGGATGAACTAGATGTCATAATCGAGTGCTTGAATCTGAATGCGGTCGAGTTATTGTGGATGAAGTGCGATCGGCACAGTTGAGCCGACGACTGGAACAGCGAGGGATATTGCTTATAGCCTAATGCCTGCTGGTCGATTTCGGTAGAAAAATCAGGCCGCGGAGGGCTGCACTCAAATAACCGATTTGACCCCAAGCAAAAACGAAATTTTCAAAGCGCAGCCCTGGATCTCTGATGTATTTCAAAGATTTGTAGACACCCCTCAGTATTCTTTCACCGCCCCGTCCAAGCTGAGCAATACCAGCTCGATCGCACAATTGTTCCCGATAGCACTCGCTGATGCCTTGCCACCAACCGCGCTCTAGAAACCAAGCTTTGTTGAGCCGTTCTGGGGCAACATTGTGCATCACCAACGCGGACGGCAGATAAATTACTTGCCAACCTAACTCTAATGCTAATTCTGTGGCGCGCAATTCTTCATTTGACAGCAACTTTTTGCCGACTCTACCGAGTTTGACATCGAAGCCGCCAATTTGTTCGAGAAAAGCGCGCCGGATCGAGTAGTTTACACCCCTGGGAGTCAAACCGGCAGCAGTTACATACACGCAAGTATCGCCCAAATCGTAAACTCCCAAGTTCTGGGCTAATCCCGGTGACAGCCATTCGGGCGGGCTGACTCCTGAAGGCCACAGCAAGTTAACTTTGCCACCAGCTACGGCGAGTTTTTGATTGCTTTGATAAGCCGCGTGCAGCACCCTGAGCCAATTCGGATCAGCAATAGCGTCGTCGTCGAGATAAGCTAATATTTCACTGCGAGCTTGCTTAGCGCCGGTGTTCCGGGCTACTGACAGACCGATTTCGGGTTCCCATACGTACTTGAGCCGCCGATCGCCCAGTCTCGCTTCTACCACCTCACGGGTGCGCGAAATGGAACTTTCGGCAGTCGCATAATCGCTAGAACCGTTATCGACTATTACTACTTCAAAGTTGTCGGCAAAATCCTGTACCAGCAAGCTGTCGATCGCCCCACCTAAATAGGCGGCGCGATTGTGGGTGCAAATAATCGCTGAGATCTGAGGATGATCTGGCATAAATAACAGCTTGGGAAATACGGGGGTTCTCGATCGACTTACTCTGATATTGTCTCATCAATGCTATTATCGCTTAAAAAGCATTTGGTAGTTAGCCGTTTAAATGATAATTGGTAATTGGTAATTGGTAATTGGCAATTGGGAATTATGTTTAATCCTTTGTATGTGACCCCGCCCAAAGAACGGAGACAAGCCCGCGACATTAGTCGCCATCCGCCCAAAAATTTTAACCAAACTTCAATCTCCCAAAATCATTTGTTGTGGAGTAAATCTAAAATCTAAAATCTAAAATCTAAAATCGACTGACTAATGACTAACTCAGAACCCACCACATCGAGACAATTAATCTTAGTAACTGGGCCGGCCCGAAGTGGCAAAAGTGAATGGGCCGAAACTCTGGCGGCGGGTTCGGGAAAACAAGTAATCTATGTGGCTACCGGCCAGGTTGATCGAGCAGATTTGGAGTGGCTTCGTCGCCTCGAACAGCACCGAAATCGCCGTTCTGTTGATTGGAAAACTCTAGAAGTGCCGATCGAATTATCGCCAGTTGTGCGAGCCAGCCAGCCCTCAGATTGCTTGTTGATTGATTCCCTGGGAACTTGGACGGCAAATCTTTTGGAACAAGAAGCTGCTGTTTGGGCGACTACGCAGCAAGATTTGCTAGCCTGTTTGAAGTCGGCGGAGGCTGATGTAATTTTGGTAGGGGAAGAAACCGGATGGGGCGTTGTGCCTGCTTATCCGGCGGGGCGGCTGTTTCGCGATCGCCTCGGCACTCTCGTCCGCCACATCGGGGCGATCGCCGATACTGTTTATCTCGCTACCGGAGGTTACGCCTTGAATCTCAGCACTTTGGGTACGCGACTGCCACTAGCCAAGAATTAATCAGCCGGAAGTGCGATCGACTTTCTGAGAAAAAATCCAGGTTTCCCGGTGGACAATTTTAGCTAAAAATTAGGTATAATTCTAACCAAGATTGACAACTCAAAACTTACATAAATTACTCCAAGGAACTACTCTATTGGGAAACCCACACCACAATTGGACACTAAAAATAGCCAAGTTTTGAAAATATGTAAAATATAAAATGTCTCTTTGGATAGAGTGTAGGTTTAAAGTTTAAAGTCTAAAATTGCTAATCAATTGCAGGATTGACTAAAAGTTATGGCATCCAATAATGAAGTGATAAAATATATTGCTTACTGGTTTCAGTTAGGCAAAAAAGTATTAATTTGCAACGGTTCCGAAGCGCTGCTACCAAAATCGGTAATTGCGGGCGATCGCTACAGCAGCGAATTTGAAGAATGCTGGCAAAAAATCATCTCCCCCGACAGCGGAGACTGCTACCTGCAAGGCACAAACCAAACAATTGCCCAACTGCTGACATCAGGATGGGAAATCAGTCCCTGCGCGCGCTGCGCCATGCCCGTAGTCTTTCACGAAAACGGAATGCCACCGCAGTCCTGTCCCTGTCACGACTTAGCGAACTGGCCCAATACTGAAATGCCCCAACCTCGATCGCCCGTCAGTACAAAATCGCAACTTTCAGGCATTCGCGATCGACTCCTCAGAACCGGCGGGGAGTAAAGAGGGAGAGAGGGGGAGAATGGGAGAGGGGG
>JARCMA010000188.1 GCA_030248405.1 Microcoleus sp. MP8IB2.171 | reverse complement strand
ACGTCCTCCTCCGCCGCCTCCTCCGCTGCGACCAAATTTGCCTGGGCCGCCACCGCCCCGGTTGCCGCCGCCCCGGCCGCCTTCATCTTCACGGGGCTTAGCTTTGTTAACTTTGAGATCGCGACCCATCCACTCTGCTCCGTCGAGAGCAGCAATCGCTGCATCTTCTTCTGCATCTGTGGACATTTCTACAAAACCAAAGCCGCGGGGGCGACTGGTTTCTCTGTCGGTAGGTAGATGTACTCGCTTAACGGTTCCGTATTCGGCGAAGACGGTGGTGATGTCTTCTTGGGTAACTTGGTAGGATAAGTTACCGACGTATATCGACATGAGGAATAACTCCAAAATTTAGACAGTGCAAAGATTTCAGTTTCGGAGAGTTCCCTGCCGATACAGAAGGGCAAGTTTTTAGACAATTCTGTAGCAATGAACAAAGCCTGCAACCGAATCTGATACACATGGGATTTTAACACAGAATAGCGTCTTTTGAATAGGTTTCAGCAGTTAACTAAGTCTTCTAATTAAACCTAAAACTTTTAGGGTATTCAGAAACCTGGTTTCTCGGTGTGATGTTTTGCCTGCAGTGGAAGCACAGAAAGTTGTGGCGCCCTCTCACCGCAGGAAAGATACGTCTACCTTGCCAAAGTTGGTACTCAAAGCTAGGTTTACGTTTTCCAGGGCTTTGACTAACCACACCACGCCTTCTCGGGTACTGAGTTCGTAGTGACCGAACAAAATTGCCAGCCGCTTTTCTAGGTAGGGCTTGACTTTGCCGCAAATTAGTACGATTTTTAGCAGCAAACCTGTGGTTTGGGTGGGCCCGAGGTTTGAGATCAGGTCGATGAAGACAAAGTGGTTGGGCCGCACAGGACTCTCTACTACTAAAAAATTCAATAACTGGCTGCAAGTTCTGATCATTAAAAATTCATTGAATTTCTGATCATCGCTGTGGGGCAGGGTATTTTGTAGTTGCTTATACAATTTTTCGTTAAAGAGACGTTTGCCGTAGCGCTCATCGGTGACAGAAGAAATCAGGTATTCGTACAAGTCGTCTTTAAAAGAGCGGTAGGACTGATGTGTGCTGGCGTTCGCCGTGAAGCGGCCCGCTAGCTGTCTGTAGGTATCGGCTCCTTCTACTTTTCCGACAAATTGCTTGAGGGCAAAAAACAGTTCGGGGTCGCTCAACAGCGTTGGGTTTTTTATAGGTTGTATAAATCTTCCAAAGGAAATTGAGGTTTCTCGACGCGCTGTTTGGGCTTTTCTCACTTGGTGAGCGACATATTGTGAGAGGTTGATCTCAAATTGCTGCTGCTTTTGGGCTTGGATTTTTTTAATGATTTTTTGCTGTTCGTAGGTGCTGTCGTCGCTGAGGAGGCAGTGTTTGTAGAGGTAAGGGTAGCGGGGAATTAAGGTTCCGAGGGCAAGGGTAGCAGGGGTTTTGCTGTTGCTGCTATCTTCATTGCTGTGAGTTATGACTTTCGCTAAGCGCTTGAGGGTGAGGTACTGTTCGCTTTCGGTAAATTGATTTACTAATTTGGGGATGGAATGAGTCGCCCGCGATCGATTGTATCCAAATAATATTTTGGGCGCTTCTTCAAACAGAGCGATCAATTCAGGGATGGCTGCTTGCTTGCTGGGGTAAGTTTGCCAGCGGTTGATCAGGATGTGGCAGCAGCGGTTGAGGATGTATTTGAATTCTTGTTCAGCGTGTTCTGAGCGTGCTATTTTTTCGAGTGCGTCGGCGATCGAGCGATCGGGATATCCGGTACCCTGGACAAACAAAGTGCGAAAGCGGCTGATGAGTTCGGCCGGCTGCTCTCGTTGTACCAACTCCAGCCAGTGCTTGTAAAGTAGCTGTTCTTCTTCGTGGCTTTGTCTGTTGTAGTCGTTCACTGTGGATTAACCCTCCGAGGCTGGGGCAGGAGCTTTCAGCGTTATTATCTTGATGAATTGGCAAATGAATCGCAATAATTGAGTCAACCGAGCTTCTCGCCGGCTGAGACTTATGGGTAGAAGCTGTCAGCAGCTTAAGCCGATCGATATTTTTTGCTTAGTTAAACTATTTATCAACACCAGCATGACATGAATTGTTGGTAATTAGCAAGGCCTTAAATCACCATCGACTTTATAAAGTATTGGTAAAGATTGTGGGTAGGTAGGGGATAATTTCTTGGTGGGCGGACGATTTAGTATTAGGATGATCAAGGTCAATCCTGATCCGCAGCCCGCTGTTAGTTGAATTTGAGGTTGGGCGAGGTAGAATTAGCTGTGAAAATAATTATTTGAAATGTGAGTGCTGGTTATGGTTTGTCGCGTAAGTATCCCCCAACTTGCTGAAATTTTAACTGTACCTTTGCCTGCTGTGTCTCAGGGCGTTTTGACAGCTTTAGGGACAGGTATTGCCACAGATACGCGCACTCTTGAGGGGGGTGAAGTATTTTTGGCGCTGCGGGGAGACAATTTTGACGGCCATCAATTTGTGGCAAAAGCTCGGGATTTGGGGGCGATAGCAGCGATTGTCGATCGAGATTGGCAAGAGGAATTGCCTAATTTTCCGCTATTGCGCGTTGACGATACTTTAAAAGCTTATCAGTCGATCGCCCGTTGGTGGCGCGACCAATTCAGTATACCTATAGTTGCTGTTACTGGGTCTGTAGGTAAAACTACTGTTAAAGAGTTAATTTCGGCAGTTTTGTCAACGAGGGGAAATGTTCTTAAAACTCAATATAACTACAACAATGAAATTGGCGTACCAAAAACTCTGTTGGAGCTTTCACCGACCCACAATTATGCTGTAATTGAAATGGGAATGCGCGGGAGTGGCGAAATTGCGCTGCTGTCGCAAATTGCGCGTCCTACTATTGCGGTAATTACTAATGTAGGAACGGCACATATCGGACGCTTGGGATCGGAAGATGCGATCGCCCAAGCTAAGTGCGAACTTTTAGCCGAAATGCCTAAAGATAGCATTGCTATTCTCAATCACGATGGTGACAAATTAATCGCAACTGCGGCCAAACTTTGGCACGGAAAAACATTAACCTACGGATTAGAAGGTGGGGATTTGTGCGGGGAATTACTAAATAATGATACAATACTTCTAGATGGTATGGAGTTGCCTCTGCCACTGCCGGGACGCCACAATGCTGTAAATTATTTGGCGGCTTTGGCGGTAGGAAAAGTGTTAGGTATTGATTGGGAAGTTTTAAAGCAAGGTTTGTCTGTGCAGTTACCGGATGGACGGGCGCGCCGCTACGATTTGCCGCAGGATATTGTGATTCTGGATGAGACTTACAATGCTGGTTTGGAGTCGATGTTGGCGGCGCTGAGACTGTTAGCAGATACTCCAGGAAAGCGCCGGATTGCGGTGTTGGGAACGATGAAGGAATTGGGCGACAGGGCGATCGAATTTCACCGACAAGTGGGAAGGGCGGCGCGAGAGTTGAATCTGGATGCTTTGTTTGTTTTTGCTGATTTTGAGGAAGCGGCGGCGATGGCGGCAGGTGCGGTGGGTTTGCCTTTTGTGGAGGTAGGAGATATTGCGAGGGAGAATTCCCGCGAAGATTTAGCAAGGTATTTAATGGAGTTTGTCACACCGGGCGATCGTATTTTATTTAAAGCTTCTCATTCGGTGGAGTTGAATCGAGTTGTGGAGAAGTTTCGCGCTGATTTGGCTGGCGAATAAATTGTAATGTGGTTCGTAGTGAGGACTTCAGTCCGCATCCGACGAGAGAAGACTGAAGTCCTGACTACAAAACTATGTTTTAGATGATATGATTTACTTTAAAAGTGCGATGGCTACGCCCCGGCTTGCGCCTACGAACTCTTCACCCAAGTAGTGCTATGACCGCTAAAACTCTCAGTCCGCCCGAACAAATAGTCGTAAGGATTCAGGTCTAAGATTGGGGAATTAAAGAAGGCATAAATAAGTCACAAAAATGGGCAGATATAGCATCACGAAAAAAAGCCATTGCACTTTT
>JARCMA010000187.1 GCA_030248405.1 Microcoleus sp. MP8IB2.171 | reverse complement strand
GAGAAGTTTTGTTCTTGTACGGCGGAATTAAGCAACAGCAGCGGGAAGAAATGATCGATCGCTTCCAACACGATCCGCAAGGCCCACCGATTATGATATTATCGTTAAAAGCGGGCGGTACTGGCTTGAACTTAACCAGAGCAACGCACGTTTTTCACTATGATAGATGGTGGAATCCCGCAGTAGAAAATCAGGCAACTGACCGCGTATTTCGCATCGGCCAAACTCGCAACGTGCAAGTCCACAAATTTGTCTGCACGGGTACGTTAGAGGAAAAAATCCACGATATGATTGAAAGTAAGAAAGCTCTCGCCGAACAAGTAGTCAGCGCGGGCGAAAACTGGCTCACCGAACTCGATACTGACCAACTTCGCAATTTATTAATTCTCGATCGCGATGCTATTATAGAAACAGAAGAAGAATAATATTTATTGGTTTGTCGCCGGGGCGGGGCGGGTTTACTAGATCGATCGTTTGTATTATATATATTGGTGAACCCTCCCCTACAATAATTAGAGTTGATTGAGTCGATCGAGCGGACATAAGATAATATATACCTTCTTACCTCTTCCTTCTTGCTTACATCCGTTACATCCGTTACAAAATCCGTTGCCGAACTTCCTTCTTACATCCGTTACATCCCGTACATTGCTCGTTGCCGAACTTCCTTCGACTTATGATAGACAGAGAATGGTGGACACAACAGTGGCTCGATTTAATCAATACCTACCGTTTCAAAAAGCGTTTAGAACGCGGCTGGCAATATGCGCGGGAAGGTAAAGTTCTCAGCATTAAATTTCCCAATCAAGAAGTAATTGCCATAGTTCAAGGAACAGATCCTAAACCCTATCAAGTTTCTTTAGGCCTCGATACATTAACTGATGAAGATTGGGATTATGTGATTGAAAATATGTCCCAAAGAGCAGTTTTTTCGGCTAAATTATTAGCAGGAGAAATGCCGCACAATATTGAGGATGTATTTGCAGCGGCTGGAAAAACGCTATTTCCGTTAAGTTTATCTGATATTCGATCGCGCTGCACCTGTCCAGACCCCAAAAATCCTTGCAAACACATCAGTGCAGTATACTACTTGTTGGGCGATCGCTTCGGAGAAGACCCCTTCGTACTCTTTCAACTGCGGGGAAGAACCAAAGAGCAAATTTTGACAGCTCTCCGTCAGACACGGGGTATCCAAGGAGAGGAAAATTCTCAACTCAACTCCGGCAAAAATTCCCCGACTGCAAATTCTAAATTGCCGAAGGTCGATCGCTTTTGGGAATATAATCAGCAGCTAGAATCATCTTTAGTAGTGATTGTACCGCCGCCCAGCAGCGAAACAGTATTAGATATCTTAGGCCCAATTCCCCTCGCAACCAACCCAACAGGAACCAGTAGCAAATCTTCCCCCGCCTCTGACGCACTCAAGCAGCATTTTAGCAAAATCTACCAAGCAGTTAGCCAGCAAGCAGTTTTAGCAGCACTGAAACGGGGTGAAGGAGATTAACATAATTTATTCGCAGAGATGATACTAGGGAATATGGCTGATAACAAATCAGGCTTTAATACCCCTTTTATTCTTTAGTCCCTCTCTGCTGGAACGAGAGTTTGTTTAGAATAGATTTCCACCGAGAACCGCTATACTTTTTGCAGTTTCAGTTTACACTTCCCGCAAATTACTCATAATCTCTATCAATTCCTGGGGGCGTTTAATCAAAAAATCGGGATTGTGTGCAGCCAAAGCCTCCTGAGAATTAAAACCCCAAGCTACAGCAATTACCTTAATTCCTGTTTTTCTAGCAGCTTCTATATCTCTAATCTCATCTCCCACATAAACAACTTCTTTAGCATTTATATTTTCTCTTTTTAGCCATCTATTAATAACTTTATGTTTACCAAAAGTTGAACCAGAGTAAATAAACGTAAAAATGTCTTGCAAACCATTTCTTTCCAGCGATGCCAAGACGTTTTCTCGGGAATTAGATGTGATAATGCCCAGTTGAAATCCCAGTTTTTTTAACTCCAGTAAAACTTCTTTAATTTCCGGAAATAATTGAATGTTGGGAATTTCGCGGCGTAACTCTGCTTTCAACATTCTAATCAACAGCGGGAATTTGAAGATAGAAATGCCAGAATACTGAAGGAGTTGCCAAGAATTTAAATTGCTCAGTTGAGCGAGTTCCTCTTTTGTCGCAGACTTAAAGCCGAATTCTGCTGACAAACGGTTGGTGATGCTCAGAAGAATATCGATTGTATCTGCTAAAGTACCGTCAAAATCAAAAATAATTACTTTGGTCATTGAGTAAAAAAATCAGGAATAGGTAATCACTTCTATATTACCCATTACCTCTTGCTTGTCAAAATAATTGATCGCAACGGCGGGATTTGCACCCGCATCTCCTGGTATACTCCAAGGAATTCTATCATTTAAACTACGTTGCTGGTGGCAGCGAACCGAATCAAACGGTTGTCTCTCGCCTGTCGAGCGACCGCTTTACCACTAAGCTACACTGCCCCATTTTATTATACATTTTCCATGCAAAATTTTGACATCGAACCCAATATTAATTGTAAATTATATCTCTCGCTTGTAGCTGACTCTCGCTCCCCCTAGCCCCCTGAAAAAGGGGAGTATGGGTGGGACAAGAACTCTCAAAGTCCTCCTTATTAAGGGGGATGCGAGGGGGATAGAGACAGAGATATAAGCGAGAGTATGAAAGGAATTTAGTCTTAAGTTGATACCAATGGTGGGGAGTGAAAATAGCCACAAAAATATTAAATGACTGTTACCACTGCGACTCAGCATAATTTTTAAATAATTTACCATAAAAATAGCGTCCCTCATTTACTCCCAAATAAATTGGATCGCAAATCCGCGCGGCGGCATCGACAGCATCAAAGGGAGGTTGTACGCCGCGTTGCTGCATTGCTAAAACTTGAGGGTAAGGGTGCTGAAAACTAATCCATCCAGGATCGACAGCATTCATAAAAATTTTGTGTTTGGCATACTCTGAAGCGCAGGTGCGAGTCATCATGTTCAGCGATGCTTTTGCCATATTTGTATGCGGATGTCGCCAAGGTTTGTCACTGTTAAATTGCCCTTCTTTTGAAGAAACATTGATAATATATTTGCCAGCTTCAGGAAAATTTCTCATCAGCCGTTTGAGCCTGCTGTTAATCGCAAAAGGAGCGATCGCATTAATAACGTGAACTTCCAACATTTCCAAAATGCTCACCTCATCATCCTTCATCAGCCAACTGTTGAAAGGGCGCAAATCCACTTGTTGTCCGTCGCGATCGTACATTCCGGGCGGAAACAAACTAAAATCAGATGAAGGTGATAATTGATTCTCTCGATCCAAGTTAAAAACCGTGTGGATTTCACTGTTGCGATTTGGAACAGAGTCTGTGAGAGATTTGGGGATATCCTCAGAAATATTGTCTGTCAAAAAGTGCGTTAGCGAAGCCCTCGAAGAGGATCGCGCCAACAGCGGCTGAATCTCAGCAGGCAAAGCCTCCAAAGGCAGAGATTCAAAATCCATCAGATGCTGGTAAAATTCAGGAGGGCGGCGAATTGTTTGAGCCGCATTATTGATAATAATGTCAATTCGCGGATAGCAGCAGACGAGGTGTTCTGCAAATCGCTCAACGCCCGCAATATACCGCAAATCTAACTCATAAACTTGCAGGCGATCGCACCACTCCGCAAAATCCGCTTCTTTAGCATATCTCCTAGCAGCATCCCGAGCAAAACGAGTAGTACAAATTACAGCAGCACCAGCCCTCAACAACCTCAAAGCTACAGCATACCCAATTTTCACTCTCGCTCCCGTCACCAAAGCAAATAACCCATGCAAATTAGCAGTTTGGTTGCGTTTGGCCAAATTAAGTTCGCCGCACTTCAAACACAAACCTCGGTAAAACAAATGTTGCTCTTGAAAACTCTCCTTGCAAACAAAACAGCGCTGCGGTTTATTCATTTTAAATCTCTGTTGCTGTAAAGAATATCAAGTCCAGCTACATCCGCTGCAATTAGCTCCCGCAAAAATTCCCCGATTATCGATCTTAGCTTTTTTCATAATAGAACCGCTCAAATTAGCCCCATTAAAAGTAGCTCCGCTGAGATATGCGTTCAGGAAATTTGCTCTTTTCACAACAGCATCGCTCAGATTAGCACCAGCCAAAGTAGCTTTATTAAAATCAGCATCGCAAAGGTTGGCTCCAGTAACATCTGCTTGAAAAAAATCAGTATTTGTCAAATCAGTTCTCTCTAAATTAGCACCGCGCAAATTAGCTCCCATAAAACAAGCTCCTGCAAATTTACTCCACCGCAAATTAGCTCCTGCCAAAACCAACCCTTTAAAATTCCCGCCGTTAAAATTAGATCTAATTAGTTTAATCCCCGCCAGATTTGCTCCTGCCAATTTCGCTCCGCCCAGCTTAGCCCCACTCAAGTCAGCCCCGCTCAAATCAGCACCCGTCAAATCCGCCCCGCTCAAATCCGCCCCGCAGAGTTTAGCTTTTTTCAAAATGCTTTGAGATAAATTAGCATCGCGAAAATTAACCGAGCGAAGGTTGGCTAAACAGAGATTAGCTGCTTGCAAATCAGCGCCGCTGAGATTGGATCTGCTCAGGTTAGCTTCGCTCAAATCGGCATTTCTCAGGTTAGTTACTTCCAAGTTACTTTGAAATATTTTTGCGCCTCGCAAGTTGGCAGATGCAAAGTTCGCTCCTGCTAAGTTTGACTCTCTCAGGTTTGCTTTAGCCAAATTAAATCCGCTAAAATCTCCCCAACTTAAGTCTAGAAAACCACCTAATAAAAGTAGATTTTGCACTCTCCATTTATTCCAAATCGAGGCACCTTTTTTGAGCAAACTTATTTGTTCTTCCCTACCCAATATTGCAGCAGCAGTAGCTCGCACCCGCTCGTCAGCATCGTCCAAAACAGCAGTTACTGCTTCTAAACCTGCATCTCCGTATTTGATGGCATCTGCAAGTGCTGCCAGCCTTGCTTCAGCCGAGGGGCTTGCTAAGCGCTGCTTGACTCGTGCTATGCCGCCCAAGACAGCAGCATGAATTAAAGGTGGATTTTTACCGCCCAAAACTGCATCGTATTCTTTGGGTTCATTTGCTGGCATTTGTTATTTGTTACGAATGACTGTTGACTGTTGACTGTTGATTAATGACTGCTGACTAATAACTATTGATTTGATTGGCTTTGGCATTTCGCCGCAGCATTTCGGGTTTAATGCGCCGCAGCGCCGAAGCTGTAAATCTGCGGTTCCATTCCTCGTCGGAAATGTCGGCTAATTCTGCAAGTGTCGGTGCTATATTTTCAGGATAAGGCTCAAACTCTGCCACATCAGTTGGTTTAGCAAATCGCTGATTCCAAGGACAAACATCCTGACAAATATCGCAACCTGCTACCCAACCTTGTAAATTAGATGCAATTTCGTCGGGCAATTTTTCGGCTCGATTCTCGATCGTGTGATAAGCTATACATCGATCGGCATTCACCACAAAAGGCTCAGTAATTGCTCCCGTCGGACACGCCTCAATGCAGCGAGTACAAGTACCGCAATGTTCCGTATGGGACTCATCCGACGCTAACTCCAAATTAGTCAAGATTTCGCCCAAAAACACCCAAGAACCGTATTCGCGCGAAATTAGATTACCATTTTTGGCAATCCAGCCAATCCCGGCACGCTGGGCCCACATTTTATCCTGAATCGGCCCGGTATCAGCATAATACCGCGCTTCAATTCCCTCGCCTTGCGATCGCACCCAATTTGCCAAAACCTTCAGTTTTTTGTGCAAAATTCTGTGGTAATCCCGCCCCCAACCGTAGCGAGAGATTTTAGCATATTCGATCCCTGCCTCAACCCCCCCCTCACAAGGGGGGTTTGAGGGGCGTTGGTGAGGTGTGTAGTAGTTGATGGCGACACATATTACTGACTGAACCTCTGGCATCACCAATTGAATATCCTGCCGCTTTGGGTTTGCCATCCATGCCATATCCGCCTGATAACCCTTGTCCAGCCAAGCTTGCAATCTTTGTTTTTCTAGATCGAAATCCGCGTCTTTTGAGGCTATCCCCACTTTGTGAAAGCCCAACTCAAGGGCTTTTTGCTTAATGCGATCGCTATTAATTGATTTTTTCATCGGGTAAGAAACCACTGCACAAATTGTGCCATAAGTCTAGTAACTTTAAGAGTATTTTTGGGAAAGTATTGATAATTCTTTTACAATCTTTATATTTATAAGTTTGAACTCCAAAATGTCAAAAATGTTACATAATTTAATTTAGGGAGAATTCGATTCGCTAATTCAAGTACGCAAGTAAAACCGACAGCGAATCCCACAGCATACATATGGCAGTTAGTATTCAATCAGCTCAATCTATTTTCTCAAACACCGAGATTGCTAGCGTTGTTCCGGCTACCACGGAAGCGTTCTACAAACTCAGTGTTGAAGACCAACTCGCACTGCTCTGGTATGCCTACACCGAAATGGGCATTTCCATCACCGCAGCAGCTCCGGGAGTAGCCAGCATGGCGCTTGTTGAAGGCATTCTGAGCGAAATCAAGCAGATGTCGCCTGCTGCTCAAAGCAAAACCATGTTTGACCTAGCCAGCAACGCCGACACAACGATAGGTCGGATTTACACTTCCTTGCGCGTCAACACCAAACTCGGTTTCTGGTACGAGTTGGGACAGTTGATGAAACAGGGTTTTGTCGCTCCGATCCCCGCTGGCTATCAAATGTCTCCCGAAGCCACCGCAGTTCTCGAAACCATCAAGAAACTCGATCCGGGCCAACAAATTACCGTACTTCGCAATACCGTAGTTAACATGGGCTATGACCCTGCTTTTAACCAAGAGTACGGCAAACGCTCTGCCCCCCGCAGCACTCCCACCGCTCCAGAAGAGCGGGTGAAAACCACAATTGAGGGTATTAGCGAGCAGACTGTGCTCAGCTACATCGACTACATGAACGCCTTCGACTTCACCCCAGCCGTCGGTTTATTTGCTGAAGAAGGTGCCCTGCAACCGCCTTTCCAAAAGCCGATCGTTGGTCGCGAAGCTATCCTCAACTATATGCGCGAAGAGTGCCTCGGACTGAAAATGATGCCCCAGCAAGGCGTGTCAGAACCCGCCGAAGATGGCTACCGACAAGTGAAAGTCACTGGCAAAGTCGAAACTCCCTGGTTCGGCGCGAATGTGGGCATGAACATCGCGTGGCGGTTTTTGCTCGATCCCCAAGGTCAAATTTTCTTTGTGGCGATCGACTTATTAGCATCTCCCAAAGAATTGCTAAACTTGATCCGCAAATAGAATATTCTTGTTTGCGTTAGTCAAACAGAATTCTACAGAAACCCAGATGCCTCAAAGTGTCTGGGTTTATAGTATTTGAGATTTGAGATTTGAGATTTGAGATTTTAAAGAAGACCGGGCGGTTGAAACCGCGTCTATACAAACAAAACCCGCCTCCGCGGGTTTCTACTCGTTACCAGGCTGTGCCTGGTAACGCAGATCCGGAGGCTCTGCCTCCTTTTTTCCAAGCGAGGCAGAGCCTCTAGACTTCTGTTCCCAGGCACTGCTGGGAACCAGTTAAGTGTCTGGGTTTATACAATTTGAGATTTGAGATTTGAGATTGCTGTAGGTTCCTCCTTTTTTTCAGAGAATTTCTCCCAGCCCTACTTATATCTTTTGAGGGATTTGCTGCGACAAAGAGAATGATTACAGTATACTCATTCATTTGAAATCACTTGTTTTATGACCGCAACAACTCGACCTATTTTAACTAACTCTATAAAGATTGCAGGCATCACAATTCCAGCCGTACTGCAATATTTTGAAACTTTAAACGCGGGGGATTTTGAAGCGACGGCTAATTTATTTGCCGATGATGGGGTTCTGCACGCGCCGTTTGAAGATCCAATTATCGGCATGATTGCGATCGCCACTTATCTAAAAAAAGAAGCACGAGGAATGCAGCTAGAACCCCAGCAAGGTGTCAGCCAAATTTTAGAAGATGGCAAAGTAGAAGTTCAGGTCAGCGGTCGGGTTCAAACTTCCGCATTTGGTGTTAATGTCGGATGGCTATTCTTGCTCAATTCTGACCAAAAACTCCTTTCTGTCACCGTCAAACTGTTAGCTTCTCCCCAAGAATTGCTAAATCTGCGGTCGCATAAGAAATTTGATGTTTAATAAGCTGTTTCACATTTAAATTGTCTATTTTGGTTTGACCTGTCGATCGCACGTAATAGCTAAAATCGTGAGATAGACAGGTCGATCGGCTTTTTATCGCCAGAATGAGGCAGAAACCGGGTTTTTTATCCAAATCTTTAGTGAAGTGCCACTCACGGTATAAAAATCCCGTTTCTGCGGTATTTGTGCGATCGGGACTTTACCCCTACAATCTTACAGTCTCGCGTTGGGCTGACGCTACTGCACGAAAAAGTGGCTGTCACCGCAGCGTGCGACAGACAGCCAAAGCGAGTCTAAAAGTGCATTGTCAATCACTAATCACTTATGACTAATGACTAACGACTAATTAAGATTTTTCCGGCAAACTCGCTTCCAACTTTAGACAGTTGCGACCGTCTAATTGCAAAGTGTAGTCCACCCGATCCATAAGTCTGCTCATAATCAGCCAGCCGTAGCCGCTTTCCTGTTTAGCTTCCGGCCTCGGGGGATTGTAAGTATCCATTTCGTAACCTTTACCGTAATCCCAAATTTCTAAACCAATATCCCTATTTTTTAAATTCAAGCGAATTAACACGGGCAAATTGGGTTGATCTTTGTGAGCATGGCGGATCACGTTAGAATAGGCTTCTGCTAACACCAAGCGCAAACGATTCGACTGACGCGGCCAATCGACGTGCTCTCCTAGCTCTACTTCCAAACTGCTCAGCAACCAATTTTCAACAATTGTTAAAAACCGCAAGTCGCTTGGCACATGAAGCTCAGTATTCATAAAAAAATCCCGTAAGTTTGAAAACCCTGTGTCTTCACACCAGGTATGAAACACGACGCGCCGAATGGATTCGGCCTCAATACTTGTCGCTACTCGGGGGATACTAGCCTTTTCTGTTTAAAAATCAG
Source organism: Microcoleus sp. MP8IB2.171 (assembly GCA_030248405.1). Taxonomy (GTDB): domain Bacteria; phylum Cyanobacteriota; class Cyanobacteriia; order Cyanobacteriales; family Microcoleaceae; genus Microcoleus. The sequence goes on along the minus strand of JARCMA010000187.1, from coordinate 5,460 downwards.
GCATTCGTCATTCGGTAGAAGGCAGAAGTTAAGAGTATTGTTGAAAACTTTAGTTATGTGTCTAAAGCCCATTAACAATTGATAATTATACCGAGACTGCAAGCAGCGAAGTATAAAAAATCTTTGTTTCAATCCCTGACTTTTAAGCTTTGGTTTTTTCTGACCAATGCCTTCTACCTTAACCTTTTACAGGTGTTTAATCCCCCAGGAAAGCGATTCAGGAAACTAGCTGCGCCATCGCCGGCTAGGTTTTTTACTGTGGTTTTTGACTGTTGACGATAACGCCGTCCTTTGCAGGACTACTCTGTGGCCCGTCAACCTGCAGGGCTTAAGTTTTTTCGGCTCTCACCCCCGACTATGCGTCGGGAGTCGCTGACAGATTCAGAGAACCTCCAGAGAGAGTATGGTTTGGTCGTCTTCTTGGACTGGATTGTCGGCTCGGATGTGAACCAACAAATTGTCCAAGCTGAAGGAACCAGGCTCCTCAATCAAAAGTTTCCAAAGCCCTTCTTGTTGTAGCATAGAACGGGTTGGTACACCCCCTGCGACCGCTTCAGTGGTCACGCTAGCTTCAGTAATTCCGTCACTCGTCAGCAGAAATACATCTCCTGACTTTAATTCGATCATACCTGCTTTGCCCCTCCAAACTGGTAGTATCCCCAAGGGAATGCCACGAGCTTTCAGGAAATTCGGCTCTACTGGCGTTTTACCGCTAGCGGCTTGAGCTTTCACCTCCGAGTGAGACCAAACAATCGGGTAAATGTGACCGGCATTAGCAAAGGCCAGGTGTCCGGTTGACGGAGTGTAACGAGCTACAACCATTGTAATAAAATGGTTGTTGCCGATCAGGTCATCAGACATAGTGCTATTCATGTTCTGCATAACTTGATCGGGCTCGGGAGAAATTTCTTGGGAAAGTTCCCGCCGCATCACCGAAATCGCGCTGGCCATAAATAGAGCAGCCGGAACTCCCTTACCCGAAACATCTCCCACCGCGATCCAAATATCCCCTTGGGAGTGGACATAGACTTCAAAAAAGTCTCCACCAACTGCCCGTGCGGGATAACAACAAGCTTGCACCCTGACAGTTTCAAAATCCGGCCAACTTTGGCGCAACAAGTTTGTTTGGATTTGGCGAGCCACTTCCAACTCATTTTGCATCTGCTGGGCTAAATCCAGAGTGCGCTGGTATAGCTTAGCTTGAGACAGGGCGAGAGCAGCTTGAGCTGCTACACCTTCTATTAACTCTATATCTTCTGCCGACCAAGGGTTAGTTCCGCCAATCTGGCACAAAGCCAGTACCGCCAGCAATTCTTGCTGGTAAGTCAGGGGCACGGCAATCTCAACCGATTTACCGTCCCCCCCGCTGTTTGGGTTCACTTGAGTTTGGCGGGTGGCTACAGCTTGAACCAGCAAATTTTCATCAAAAGAAAAGCTACTGGCATCGTCGGTTTGGGCTTGGTAGGGGAAGGTACTCGGCAATAGTCGATCGGTCTCTACCGGCCGCAGCATACAATAGTTGGCCTCAAAAGTTTGACCTACGGTTTGAACAATAGTTTGTACCATACTAGAGTAATCTAGCGACCCGCGAATCACGCTCATTACCTCATTGAACAGAGATTCCTTGCGTAAAGCGCGGCGCAATGCAACGCTGCGCTGCTTGTAGTATTTGTAAGTTTCTGAGGCTTGATTGATCACCAATTTGAGTTCTTCTGGATTCCACGGTTTGGTGATGTATTTGAAAACTTGACCTGAGTTGATGGCCTCAACCAAATCTTCAACATCGGTGTATCCCGTTAGCAGAATCCGAATCGTATCGGGAAATCGCTCGACTGTTTTCCCCAAAAACTCGGTGCCATTCATTTCTGGCATCCGCTGGTCAGATATAATCACCGCCATCTCGCCCTGTTCGTCTAGAACTTCCAGGGCGCTGAGGGCGCTATCGGCTTTGTAAACTTGAAAGTCGCGTCGAAACGTCCGGTACAATAAATCCAAGTTGTCGGGTTCGTCATCGACTACCATCAGTTTCAGCTTGCTTCCATCTCCCCTACTCATCTTTCTTCCCCCTTGAAAACCCCCACCATAGCTGTATTCAGCAAGGTGGCGGGAGGAAAAGGGGGGGCTGGATATATGCAACATATCAGTTACGTCAAGTTGAGTTAAAGAAACCCGTTTTACCTTAAGGTGAGCATTCCTTTCGCACCATCTGTTCGCACAACTGATGAGAGGCTTTCGATACTGTAACCCGCCTCGGTAGGCCGCTTCAATAGGGAAAATTCCCGAGTCAGCTTTCACGCTGTGATACGAGCAACGACCGTGTTAGCAGTCGGTACTTTTCTAAACACACCAGCATTCAAAACGGCTAATTAATGCTCTGATTGCAGAGTTCTTAACTAGCGGGACACTGTCCTCGGTGTGAATTTTAACACTTACTACTAACGCAGGTATTGCTACCTGAGTGTGGTCTAAATCGGCTGAATATCAAGCCCCACTATACCAGGAGGGTTAGCGGTGGGTTGTTGGCGGTATTCCCTACACCTGTGCCGAATCGTACTTGATTGCTGCATTCAAGTCCCCCTAATCTCTGAACTTTTTGCAGCAAGCATATTACTACTGCCGAATCAAGTTATTCTTTCTGCCAGTCTGAGCTTAGCAGAACGAGAGCGGGGATTTCTAGCTACTTCTTCGGATTGCGGCCCGATCGGCTTTTTTGTAAGTACCTGCAAACTGGGTGTTCCTCTGAGTTGGTGCTTGACTGGTCGGTCTTCCAGACTGTGAAATGTAATGATTCCGATTCTCCCACCTGGTTTTAACCACCTCGGCGCTTGGTTGAGGAAAGTTTCTAAAGAAGCGAGTTCGGAGTTGACAGCTATCCTTAAAGCTTGGAAAGTACGGGTTGCCGGATGAATTCTGCCGTGGCGCTGCTTGGGGGGGAAGCTGGAGGCGATCGCCCCTGCAAGTTCTGTTGTAGTTTGAAAAGGACGGCTTTGCACAATCCGCCTCGCGATGCGCCGCGACAGTCGCTCCTCGCCGTACTTGTAAATAATATCTGCTAGTTTAACTTCTTCCCAGTGGTTGATAATCTCTTCTGCCGTCAAAGATTGCTGCTGGTTCATACGCATATCTAGTTGAGCTGGGTGGCGAAAACTAAATCCTCGTTCCGGTGTATCGAACTGAGCAGAGCTGACGCCCAAGTCTGCTATGATACCATCAAATTCGGCCTCTGGGGACTGATATTCAGCAAAGTTGCCGTGCCAAAACTCAACGGGCGAGTTGGCAAATCGGGATTGGCAAAAACGGATGGCTTGTTCATCGCGATCGATCGCCACCACTGTAACATCTGGCGCCGCCGCTAAAATCAAACTCGTGTGTCCGCCGCCCCCAAGCGTTGCGTCCAAATAGTGCCCGCCTGCACGCACAGCCAAACCCGCAATTAATTCTTGACCCAAAACTGGAACGTGATAGGTGTCAATACTGACATCTGATCCAGGGGTATCCTTCTCACAGAGCTCGATATCCTTCATAATCTATAACAGCGAAACAAAAATCAACAATAGTCAGTAATCATTAATTCATTTAATTATGTCAAGAATTGAGACTAGAACCGAACCGATGGTGCTCAACATGGGGCCGCACCACCCATCCATGCACGGGGTACTGCGGTTAATTGTCACCCTGGACGGCGAAGATGTAGTGGACTGCGAGCCTGTTTTGGGCTATCTGCACCGGGGGATGGAAAAAATTGCCGAAAACCGCACCAACGTGATGTACGTGCCCTACGTCAGCCGCTGGGACTATGCTGCGGGGATGTTTAACGAAGCGGTGACAGTCAATGCACCGGAAAAGTTAGCCAATATTGCTGTCCCCAAACGGGCGAGTTACATTCGGGTAATCATGCTGGAGTTGAACCGAATTGCGAACCACCTGATGTGGGTAGGGCCGTTTTTGGCGGACGTGGGCGCGCAAACTCCATTTTTCTATACTATGCGCGATCGCGAACCAATTCTCGATTTGTGGGAAGCAGCCACAGGTTATCGCATGGTGAATAATAACTATTTCCGCATTGGCGGAGTTGCCGCAGATTTGCCTTACGGTTGGGTAGATAAGTGCGAAGATTTCTGCGATTACTTCCTTCCCAAAATTGACGAATACGAACGTTTAATTACCAACAATCCAATCTTTCGCCGCCGGATTGAAGGCCTGGGTACGATTTCCCGCAACGAAGCGATTAACTGGGGACTTTCCGGCCCCATGTTGCGCGGTTCCGGCGTGAATTGGGATTTGCGGAAAGTCGATCATTACGAATGCTACGACGACTTCGACTGGGAAGTTTGTACCGAAGCTGCTGGCGATTGTTTAGCCCGGTACTTAGTCCGAATTCGGGAGATGCGCGAGTCGGTTAAGATTCTCTATCAAGCCTTGAAAGGACTCCCCGGCGGCCCTTACGAAAACTTGGAAGCCAAGCGCCTAGAAAGCGGGCCAAAATCTGAGTGGAACAGTTTCGACTATCAGTTTATTGGCAAAAAAGTAGCGCCAACTTTCAAAATTCCCAAGGGCGAACATTACGTGCGGGTTGAAAGCGGCAAGGGTGAGTTGGGAATTTATATTATCGGCGATGACAGCGTGTTTCCTTGGCGCTGGAAGATTCGGGCTGCGGATTTTAATAATTTGCAGATTTTGCCTCACATTGTGCGCGGTGTGAAGATTGCGGATTTGGTGGCGATTTTGGGCAGTATCGACATTATTATGGGCTCGGTCGATCGATAGAACCAAAAGGGCGATCGTATTTTTTGGCTATTTGCTGATGAGTGCGATCGCTGCTTGTTTGCAGGTGCGATCGGCTATTATAAATTATGGAAGCTCAACCAAAAGAAATTCAGCGTTACGTCGCACTCCTACGGGAAAATTCCTTTCACCTGATGTAAATTGTCAGCTACAACGGTTTCAGGAAAATGCAAAAAACAGAGAGGTTGCAGAATGAATATCGGCAAACGAGAGTTCTACGTCATTATAGAACGAGATGAGGATGGCTATTATGTCGGGGAAGTTCCACAGCTAAAAGCCTGTTACAGTCAAGGAGAAACTATTGATGAGTTGATTGCCAATATCAAAGAAGTTATTGCACTTTGTTTAGAAGAAGAAGGCGATCGTTTAACATATAGAGGTTCTGCGTAATTCCTGTATAGCAACAATCTTAAATTGCTCAACATCAATATTTCTCTCTTCTCTTCCTCTGTGTCCTCTGCGCCCTCTGCGGTAAAAAAAATCTTTATTTCATAAATAAAATAACATCAACCTTAATTTAATTATGACAGTCCAGCAATCAAATATCAACGACAGCAACCCAGAACTCTGCGTTTTAATCAGCGAAAGAATTGCCGCAAGTCCGCAGCAGCGCATAACCTTTGCGGAATACATGGATTTGGCATTGTATCACCCGCAGTATGGTTATTATAATGG
>JARCMA010000186.1 GCA_030248405.1 Microcoleus sp. MP8IB2.171 | reverse complement strand
GCATTGTCTGTCTGGCTAGGGGAGGGCTGCGGGTTGGGGATACTCTGTCGCGGATTTTCGACAAGCCTCTGGCGATTTTAGCTGCCTCGTCATACAGTGGGGCGGAGGGGAAAGTCCGCGGTGCGATCGAGTTTGCCCGCGATTTGACAATGGTGGGCGATAATTTGGGCAGCCAGATTCTGCTAGTTGACGATTTGGTGGATTCGGGAATTAGTTTGGAGCAAGGTATCGCTTGGCTGAAGAGTCGTTACGGCGAGGATATTCAGGAAATTCGGACGGCGGTGCTTTGGTACAAGGCTTGTTCTGTGGCGAAGCCGGATTATTATGTAGATTATTTGGCGGATAATCCTTGGATTCATCAACCTTTTGAAATGTACGAAAAAATGAGTGCGGCTGATTTGGCAGGGCCAGTCATAAATTAGCAAAACCCGCTGCTACGAGTCTTTGGTTTGTAGTTGCTCTTTTACCCAAGCTCGAAATGCTCTGATTGTTGGGCTTCTGCCTTGGGTGTTGCTGCGATCGACATATTGAGGAATTACATCAACAATGGGAAAGTCGGGGAAATTTGGGCTGTTATCAGACTCAATATATTTTCCGTCTTGGAGCAGATAGATTTTCAGGATTCGCCCGTCATATCTCCAAAGTTCCGGCACTTTCAAAGATAGAAGACGGCGGTTGAAACCGCGCCTATACAAACGATGTCCGCCTCCGCGGACTGAAGAAAATAACTGAATAAAATAACGTAATTTTTACGACCAGTTCTTCAACCCGCGGAGGCGGGTTTTGTTTGTATAGACGAGGTTTCAACCGCCGTCTGCATCTGAATAAAATAACGTAATTTTTACGACCAGTTCTTCAACCCGCGCACCATCCGGGTTTTGTTTGTATAGACGCGGTTTCAACCCGTCTACATCTAAGAATTAGCGAACCGAAAGAATCCGATCGCCCAATTCCATACTCTCTGCCAAAACTTCCTGCCGCGCCCACCGATCCGCCGCCAAAATATCGTCTAAACCAGGACTTTCACAGTTATCGGTTTGATGTTTGTCGCACGCCTTCTCAATCAACTTTGGAATATCCAAAAACTGAATCTTCTCCTGCAAAAATAGCGCTACTGCCTGTTCGTTTGCCGCATTCAGCACCGCAGGCATGGAACCGCCCGCACGTCCCGCCGCATAAGCCAACTGCATACAAGGATACTTTTCGTGATCGGGTTCTCGGAAAGTTAAATCCCCAGCTTTTACCAAATCCAGCCGTTCCCAATCTGTATGAATTCGCTCCGGCCAAGACAAAGCGTAAAGCAGCGGCAAGCGCATATCCGGCCATCCCAATTGCGCCAAAACCGAGGTATCTTGCAGCTCAATTAACGAGTGAATTATGCTCTGAGGATGGATGACAATATCAATGTCGTCATAATCCATCCCGAACAAGTAATGAGCCTCAATTACTTCTAATCCTTTATTCATCAAAGTAGCAGAATCGATCGTGATTTTCTGCCCCATAGACCAATTCGGATGTTTCAAAGCATCGGCTACTGTTACTCCTGCTAATTTGTCGATCGGCAAATCTCGAAAAGAACCACCCGAAGCTGTGAGAATAATTCGGCGCAAACTTCCATCTGGTATACCTTGGAGGCATTGAAAAATTGCCGAATGTTCCGAGTCAGCCGGCAATATTTTAACGCCGTATTTTTCGATTAAGGGGTTGACAACGGGGCCCCCGGCGATTAATGTTTCTTTATTGGCTAAGGCAATATCTTTGCCTGCTTTGATAGCGGCAATTGTTGGCAGCAAACCGGCACAGCCAACTATGCCGGTGACGACGGCTTCAGCGTCGCCGTATTTGGCAACTTCGACAACGCCTGACTCACCAACAAGTACAATAGGTTGAGGATCGAGATCTGCGATCGCCTCTTGTAATTCTTGTAGTTTATCTTCGTCGCAAATCGCGACAATTTCGGGTCTAAACTGGCGAATTTGCTGTGCTAGCAACGTTACATTTCGTCCGGCAGTTAACCCGACAATCCGAAATTGATCGGGGTATTGAGCTACAATATCCAGAGTCTGAGTGCCGATGGAGCCTGTGGAGCCGAGAAGAGTTATTGCTTTCACAATTTTTTAAGGTTTTGTGGGATATTCTAATATTACGATTAGTGGAACTCAAATTAGCGGTTAACTATGGCGTGGCAAGCACATTTGAGGGAATCATATTTTGAGTCGTCAGCTAGTGCCAGATTTCATGCAGAATGAGGAAAATTTTGCTGATTCTAATGAGGATATCAGCGTTTCAATTGCGGAAAATATAGAAGAAGGTCGATCGCACTTACCGTCGAGTTTGGTTTGGGCGATCGCCATTGCTGCCATAATTTTCTTTTTGTCTAGCAGTTTACGGCACGCTTTATTCCAATCAACAGCCTTCGATTTGGGAATTTTTGACCAAGCAATTTACTTACTCAGTCAAAACCAAACGCCGTTTTCTTCTTTGATGGAGATGCACATTTTGGGAGATCACGCAGCGGTAATCTATTATCCGCTGGCTTTGCTGTACAAAATTTACCCAGATGTGCATTGGCTGCTGTTGGTACAAGCAGTTGCTTTATCGGTGGGAGCTTGGCCTAGCTGGAGTTTAGCGCGTTTGGCCGGTTTAAATCAAGTACAATCCCGTGCGATCGCATTTATTTATTTGCTCTATCCGGTGGTATTCAACATCAACTTATTTGATTTTCACCCGGAAGTAATCGCTTTACCCGCACTGTTAGCAGCAATTTTGGCGGCGCGTTTAAATAAAATTGTGTGGTTTTGTACCGCTATTCTGTTAGTTCTCAGTTGCAAGGCGGTTTTGTCCCTAACCGTTGTCGCTATGGGTTTCTGGCTGTTTTTTTGCGAAAAAAAGCAACGGTACGGGGCGATCGCACTTTTGCTTGGTGCAGCTTGGTTTTTGATAGCTTCCCAGAAAATCATCCCCTTCTTTAGCGGCAGCGAAGTCGCTGGAGTCGGGCGCTACAGCTATTTAGGCAAATCAGTCCTAGAAATCATCATCAATCTCATATTAAAACCACAGTTAGTATTAGGAAAAATCCTTTCCTTCGATACATTCAAATATTTATTTCTCCTCACCTTACCTGTGATTTGGCTGCTATTGCCATTTTCGGGCAAACTACGCCTACAATATTTAACAGCGCTAATTCCTGCCCTCCCTACCCTGCTGATCAATATCCTCTCTGACTTGTCCTTTCAACGCAGCTTAGCCTATCAGTATTCAGTCCCTATAATTCCATTCTTATTTTTAGCAGTTATCGCGAAGGAAGAAACAAGGAACAGGGAAGAAATAAAAGGCAACCAGGAAGAGGATAAAGCAAATAAACAACATTTTTTAACATTGAGCAATCTGCCACAATTTAAAAACTTCCAAATTTCTCAACTTTGGCAGGGAATTCAATTGCCGAGAATCATGATAATTTGGTCACTACTAATTTTTCTATGTGTGGGCGAATATAAAGATTTTTATCTGTACCTAAATAGACTAGATACCTGGCAAGCTACACGCGAAGCAGTCGCACAAGTTCAACCGCAAAGCAGTATTTTAACAGATAATAAACTGGCTCCTCACTTTGCCCACCGCCCCATAGTAAAATTGCTGTCACAAATTTCGCCCCAAACAAATTTAGCTGAATTTCAATACATATTATTAAACCTGCGCCATCCCTGGCCTGATACTGAAAAACTTGGTGCTACTTTAGCAAATAAACTTAAAACTTCTCCCGATTTTAAATTAACTTATCAAAAAAACGAAGTCCTGCTATTTAAACGAAGGGCTGATTAAACCAATAAAATGCTAACTTTAAAATCCCTAAAATCTCATCCAGTATTTTTAATGATTGTCGTGACAACGATAGTCTTATTTGCAGCCAGCAGCGCGCGGCACGCTTTGTTTCAGTCAACTGCATTCGACTTAGCAATTTTTGACCAAGCAATTTATTTAATCTCCCAAAACCAAACGCCATTTTCCTCTTTAATGGCAATAAATATTTGGGGCGATCACGCCGCTTTTATTTTCTATCCACTAGCTTTACTTTACAAAATATATCCAGATGTTCACTGGCTTTTTTTAGTGCAAGCTGTTTCCCTAGCTTTAGGCGCTTGGCCGAGTTGGAGTTTGGCACGTCAAGCGGGATTAAACGAACGAAAAGCAATTGCAATTTCAGCCGTATATCTGCTTTATCCCGCAGTATTTAATGTCAATCTCTTCGACTTTCACCCAGAAGTAATTGCTTTGCCAGCACTGCTAGCAGCAATCTTAGCCGCGAGGCTGAATAAAACCTTGTGGTTTTGTGCTGCCATTGTATTAGTTTTGAGCTGCAAAGCCGTACTATCTTTAACTGTGGCTGCGATGGGTTTGTGGCTGTTGTGTTTTGACAAAAAACGCAAGTTTGGACTCATAGCTCTCTTTCTAGGTGCGGGTTGGTTCCTGGTAGCTACTCAGGCAGTTATACCGTATTTTAATCAGGGAAGAGAACACGCGGGAATCGGGCGATATCAATATTTGGGCAACTCAGTTTTTGAAATTGCTATTAATTTAATAGTAAAGCCCAATCTAGTTTTAGGGCGTTTGTTTTCTGTAGAGACTTTTGAATATTTAGGGTTATTGCTATTACCTATAATTTGGTGGCTGTCCCCGCGTCATCTGTCATCTTTAATTAGTGCTGTGCCGATGTTGGCGATGAATATTCTTTCCGATATCCCCGCTCAGCGGGATTTAATTCATCAATATTCTATTCCAATATTGCCGTTTTTGTTGGTTGCCGTAATTTCCAGTTTAGCATATAGCAATAAGCAAAAGGGAAAGACAATATTATATGATAGATTGCCAATTCCTAATTATCCATTGCCTAGAGTCATTGTAATTTGGTCGTTGATTGCTTTCTTAGCTTTAGCGAAATACGGCTATTTTTGGACTATTTATTTAAATGGGCTCGACACTTTGCCCGCTACCAGAGAAGCAATTTCTCTTGTTGAAACCAAAGGCAGTGTTTTAACAAATGCTCAGATTGCTCCGCACTTAGCGCATCGCCCTCTACTAAAATTAACTCACGCTAACGCGCCGCCTGCAAATCTCGCAGAATTTGATTATGTATTGCTGAACCTCAGATATCCTGGCTGGATGAGCGATCGAGATTTTGTTAATAACTTAGTAACTCAACTAAAAAACACCCCTCAATTTCAACTAAAATATCAGCGAGACGACATATATCTATTTACTAAGAGTCATGGCGTTGCTGAACTAAGGTATGATCAGTTCAAAGAGAAATTGGCAAAAACAATTAACTAAAAGTCAAAGCCTATGAAATGTCCTGAATGTAAATCAAGTCATGTCAATAAAAATGACCATAAAAAAGGTAAACAGAATTATCTTTGTGTTGAGTGTGGTAGGCAATTCATAGAATGCTACCAACCCCATAAAGGTTACTCTCAAGAAGTTAAGCAGGAATGCCTAAAGATGTATGTTAATGGTAGGGGTTTTCGAGCAATAGAAAGAATCGGCGTTGCTTAATCAGGGTATGAAAAAAATCAGTTGAAAATCCCCAAGCTTTGTCGATACTGGTTTCTATGACTGGCATATTTAGCCTTTCATACCGTAAATCAGCAACGCCAGATTTTTTACTGCGGGTGCGGTGAGGGGAAGTTGCCATGAGATGCCACTAATACCAATTTCATAAAGTAGCGCTAGATATTACCCCCCCAATCCCCCCTTAGTAAAGGGGGGCTAAGACTTCATCCATAGCACATCTTTAGAAAAATGGTATAACAGGGACAGGGCTGTGCTATCTTATCCGATTTTTATCCCCTTTGGGGGATGATTGTTGAGGGCGATCGATCGCCCAAATCTTTTGGCAGCTCCAAAAACCCGCTCTGCCACAAGTTTCCCGCACCCTCCGGGATAGACAAAAACCACTAAAAAACCAACAACCTAAAACTCAATCTTTGTCAAGGTTTTCTTTCTTGTAACTAAACAGAAATATACCAGTGTTTAAAATCTCATTCTGCGCTACAATTGTCAAAAGCTCGTAGCATCCTCAACTCCGATCCTAAACTATGAACACAACAGAAAAATCTAAACTCTCCAACGAAAAAACTTTGGAGGCGATGAAGAATTTCTCCGAAACCTACGCCAAGCGCACGGGAACTTACTTTTGTTCTGAACCTTCCGTCACTGCTGTCGTGATAGAAGGACTAGCAAAACACAAGGATGAACTAGGTGCTCCCTTATGCCCTTGTCGCCATTACGAAGATAAAGAAGCCGAAGTAAAAGCCGCCTACTGGAACTGTCCCTGCATTCCCATGCGCGAGCGCAAAGAGTGTCACTGTATGTTATTTCTGACGCCAGATAACGATTTCGCTGGAACTAATCAGGAAATAGGAATGGATCAGATTCAAGCTGTCAGAGACACTATGTAATCGGTTAAGTAGGCGGTCGTGAAATGGCAATAGTTTTGAAAACAGGTCGTGATTTTTCCTATTTTTAAGACTTAGCTATTTAACAAAAATCGATCGCCGCCTACTAAAACACACATCCGCCATCGAAAATCCCCAATCCCCAATCGAATGACAGAGGAAATTCCGATCGAGTTTTGGCAAGGCATCGAAGAGTTTAACAGCCAAGATTTTTACGCTTGTCACGATACTTTAGAGGCTTTATGGATGGAAGCAGGCGAGCCACAAAAAAGGTTTTATCAGGGAATATTGCAAATTGCGGTCGCGCTTTATCACTTAGGAAATCACAACTGGCGCGGTGCAGTAATTTTGCTGGGAGAAGGAATAAATCGGCTCAGTTATTATCAGCCGAGTTATGCCGGAATAGCTGTTGAAGACTTGCTCGGACAAAGTGCTAAACTTTTGAGCGCTTTGCAACAAGCTGGTCCGGAAGAAGTAGCTAAATTTCAACAGTTATTCGCAGGTACAGAAGTTGCAGGCTTGCAATTGCCGCGAATTATAGCAGAAGCCAGAAGCCAGAAGCAATAAAAATAGAGGTTTGAGCAATTAATAACGTTCTAATCGTCTTGGCGTTTGCTATATGGCGCGATCGCCAATTTTAAGTAAAGGCTTGTAGTCTCAGGTGCCGCACACCTTGCCTCACACTTAGGGGGCGGGCTATCGTGCGGGGGCCAGCCAGAGAATTTATGTGTCGATTCACAGGCTTTTGGGCTTGTTTCTGGTTAAGAGAGTTGCAGCCACTCGGCAAAATAACCAATTAAATTCGCTATTGTCTTGCTAGGATAATTGGTTGAGACTATCGGGTCAATCGATCGACCTCACGGGAATCTTTCTGGCCGTTAAGATAAAATACCTAACTGGAGGTAATGCCCTTCAGCAATTTTACAAATTTTGAGGCTCCAAGCTTATGATGCCCTCCGCTAAACTACTCAATTCCAGAATATTCAAAGGATTATCGCTGCTGTTGCCCCTGACTCTGGCAGGCGCGATTGCCTCTCCCACTTACCCGCAAGCCGGGCCGCCCCGCACTCTCAGCGTGCGATCGGACATTCAAGAAGCCGACTCCAAAACCGGCATCGTGACAGCCCGTGGCAACGTCCAAATTAACTATCCAGCCCGCCAAATACAAGCAACTGCGGCTCAAGCTCAATATTTCAGCCGCGAGCGTCGGATCATTCTCAGCGGAGATGTTTACGTATTGCAGCAGGGCAACAGCCTGCGCGGCGAAACCATAACATACCTCATCGACGAAGGGCGGTTTATTGCCCTGCCAGACAACCCAGGACAGGTAGAATCGGTCTATCTGGTTGCCCCGGAACAAGATGCAGCAGCCCAAAATGCAGTGGGCACCCAACGTCCAACTACAGCCCCCCGGTAACAGCGGCTCGCAGCAGCGAAATTTCGCCTCAGCCAAAACATACTACTTGGGATAGATGCGAAATTTCGTTTTTATAAAACTAACAACCTTGAAAAGGTCTAATTTAAATTAGAGAGTCGATCGCACAAAGCCGCAGTCTGAAATTTAGCTTGTAGAGGTTGCCGGGAGCGAAAATGAAAATTGTACTCGAAAATATTCACAAATCCTACGGAAAACGCCATGTAGTTAGTCGCGTCAACCTTTCGGTAGCCCAAGGAGAAATCGTAGGACTGCTAGGCCCCAACGGTGCCGGCAAAACCACCACATTTTACATAGCAACCGGATTAGAAAAACCCAATCAAGGCACCGTTTGGCTAAACGATTTAGACATCACTAAATTGGCGATGCACCAGCGAGCACATTTGGGAATTGGCTATCTCGCTCAAGAAGCAAGCATTTTCCGAAACATGAGCGTGCGGGACAACATTTTGTTAGTCCTAGAACAAACTCAAGTGCCGCGCTGGGAATGGCGCGATCGAGTCGATTTCCTATTGCAAGAATTTCGCTTAGAAAAAATAGCATCCAGTTTGGGAATTCAAATATCGGGGGGAGAAAGGCGGCGGACTGAACTGGCCAGAGCATTAGCCGCAGGGCGAGACGGGCCGATGTTCCTATTTTTAGACGAACCGTTTGCAGGCGTCGATCCGATCGCCGTAGACGAAATTCAAACCATTATTGCTAAACTGCGCGATCGTAAAATCGGCATTCTCATACCGATCACAACGTCCGAGAAACCCTCGAAATTACCGATCGAGCCTACATCATGCGAGACGGCCAAATTTTAGCCTCCGGGGCTGAAGAAGAACTCTACAGCAACCCTTTAGTGCGACAGTATTACTTAGGTGACAACTTCGTGCGATAGTCTTTTGAAGGCATTCCCCATGGCCATAATTTTAGATTTGAGATGTTAGATTGAGGAGCAAACTGCGAGAACGCGCCACTATGAAAATAGCAATATCCAATTCTTTGAATCCCATCAACTGGCTGCCGAGAATTTCAGTAATGGACTGGTACATTACCAAAGAACTAATCGGCCCATTTCTCTTTGGCGTCGGACTCTTTACATCCGTCGCCGTCACAGTTGGAGCCTTATTTGAATTAGTCCGCAGGGTAACAGAATCCGGCCTCCCCTACAGCGCCGCCATAGAAATTTTTCTCCTGCAAATTCCCTACTTCGTAGTATTGGCTTTCCCCATGTCAATGCTGCTAGCAACCTTAATGGCCTACAGCCGAATGTCCAGCGACAGCGAACTCATCGCCCTCCGCAGTTGCGGAGTTAGCGTTTACCGATTAATACTGCCTGCTGTGATAATGAGTTTAATTGTTGCAGGCTTCACCTTTGCTTTGCAAGAGTTAGTCGTACCCGCCGCCAGCTACAGAGCTACTGTGACTTTAGACAGAGCCCTGAAGCGAGAAAAACCGATATTTCAAGATAGAAATATTATCTACACAGAATTTCGCAAACCCGAAAAAGGTGGCGACGAAATCCTCGCCCGCTTTTTTTATGCAGAACAATTTGACGGCCAGCAAATGAAAGGTTTAACAATTATCGATCGCTCCACCCCAGGCCTTAATCAAATCGTTTCTTCAGAATCCGCTACTTGGAATCCCTCAGAAAATACCTGGGATTTTTTCAACGGAACCGCTTATATAGTAGCTCCTGATGGCTCTTACCGCAATATAGTTAGGTTTCAACACCAGCAATTGCAACTCCCCCGCACGCCCTTAGATTTAGCGGCTAGAGTGCGGGATTTCAAGGAAATGAACATTGCCCAAGCTTTAGAGCGTTTGGATATCATTAAAAACAGCGGCGACGAACCGCAAATTCGCAAATTAAAGGTGCGAATTCAAGAAAAATATGCTTTTCCTTTCGTGTGCATGGTATTTGGTTTAGTGGGAGCCGCTTTGGGAACTCAACCGCGCCGCTCCGGTCGAGGAACGAGTTTTGGTATTAGCGTAGTTGTGATTTTTACTTACTACGTATTTTCTTTCATCACCAGTTCTATGGGCGTGAAAGCTGTTTTGACTCCGATTCTGTCGGCTTGGCTGCCGATCGCTTTTGGCTTGGGAATTGGGGGATTGTTGTTGGTGCGGGCAGCCGCTAGGTAAGTTTTACCGCTAACATTGGGAATGGGTAATTCGGAACTTGTAGAACCCTTCCACTGCCTTCTGCTCCCTTCCCTTCGACTACGCTGAGGAGAACCGAAGTCGAAGGCCATGAACCGCGTAGCCTAAGTCTTGGGAATTGATTATATCGTTTTCGTGGCCGAACTTCCTTCATTTAAGGATTAGAAAAAGTATTGATTTCGCCACCGCCAATGTAGCGTCCTGGAG
>JARCMA010000185.1 GCA_030248405.1 Microcoleus sp. MP8IB2.171 | reverse complement strand
CTGCTAAAGTACAAATCGATCGACCATTGCGCCAATCCCACAACTGCAAAGTCTTATCCCGACTACCACTAGCCAAAAACTCCCCACCAGGACTAAAAGCCACCGCCTCCACCCCGCCAGCGTGACCAGTCAAAACCGACATCGGCCTACCCTTATTCAAATTCCATAACTGCACAGTCTTGTCCCGACTACCACTAGCCAAAACCTGACCATCGGGACTAAAGGCCACAGCATAAACCCGATCCTCATGACCGCGCAAAGCGTACCACCACTTACCCTTATTCAAATCCCAAATTTGAATAGTTTTATCCCGGCCACCGCTAGCCAAAGTCGCGCCATCAGGACTAAACGCCACACAAGTCACCCAGTCAGAATGACCCGTGAGAGTGTACCACCGCTTACCGGTCTCCAACTTCCACATCTCAATCGTCTTATCCTCACTCCCGCTAGCTAAAGTCGCCCCATCAGGACTAAATGCGATCGACGTGACAGCCTGGGAATGCCCTACCAGAGTATGAACACACGTCCAAGTAGGCGGGCGTGCCGGTACAACCCGCTGCATCGGCGGCACAGGTAAGATTGTGCCTGCAATCGTTGGTGGCACGGTATTCTGCACCGCAGGCATCCTCTGCGGCACGGGAATTGTAGGCGCTGGTAGGGGCGGTGCCCCCTGGCCCGCCCCAGCCCCCGACTGCTGCGGCTGCAAATCTTGGAGAACCTCAGCTACAGATTTGTAGCGGCGACTGAGACTCGACTCGATCATTTTGTCGAGGATGCGGCCCAATTTCGGCTCGATTTGAACCTTCAAAAAATCTCGCCAAACCCAAACATCTTGATTGATATCGAACAAATCAAACGGAGATATTTGAGTCAGCAAATAAATGCAAGTAACGCCCAAACTGTACAAATCGCTGGCATAAACCGCTTGACCTCGAATTTGTTCCGGCGCGACGAATTCGGGCGAACCGATGACAGTACCTGTTTCTCTCAAACCCTCCACAAGTTTTGCAGCGCCAAAATCAACTAAAACTAATTCCCCGGTTAAAGTTGGGTAACTATAATTTATTGGAGTTTGAGAAAAGCGGCGGCGGATAATATTGGGCGGTTTAATATCTCGGTGAATGACACTGCGCGAGTGCACGAACTGCAATACTGGCAATAAATCATTCAGCAAACTCAAAATTTGATTGGCGCTGAAAGGCCCATTCCGCACTAATTCTTGCTGTAAATTCTCACCTTCTATAAATTCCTGCACTAAATACTGATAGCGTTCCTGTTGAAAGTGCGCCAGCAGTTCGGGAATTTGTGGGTGTTTCCCCAATTCGTCCAGCCGCACCGCTTCTCGGTTGAATAATTCTGCTGCTTTTTCGCTGCTGCTGGTACCTTGGGATAGGGGGAAAAACTGTTTAATTGCACAGCGCGGTTTTGAGGGTTTGTCTTCGTCTACTGCTAAAAAAGTGCGGCCGAAACCGCCGCGCCCGAGGGGTTTGATGGCGCGGTAACGCTCTCTGAGCAACAGTTTGGAGCCGCAACTCAGGCAATATTGAGTGCGATCGGCATTTTGCGGGTTTTGACAGGCGGGGTTTAGGCAGTAACTCATAACTGAACCGAGAAGGAATCAGCAGCACATCTCTATGATACTGAGGCAATACCAAATCCGACTTAAATATCCCCTTGATTTCTTAGTCCGCGGAGGCGGACATCGTTTGTGTAGTCGCGGTTTCAACCGCCGAGTCTTATCTGAAGTCCTGACTACAAACGAAGATGCGGTTTGTAGTCAGGACTTCAGTCCTCAAAATTCAAGATGTCGCCTTAACTTTCAGGGCATACTCTTTAAACCTTTCCAAGTCAGCCTGAAGAGTCGATTCAACAACTCGCCCTACAAATGAATTGTCCATCAATGTTGCCAGCCAGCCGGGAACTCCATAAGCTACCGTCAGTTTGACAATGCTGCTGTTTTTGCGATCGTAAAATCGCACCGCACCACGATTGGGCAAACCGTCTACCGATTCCCACTGAATTATCTGATGCGGCACTAATTTGACAATCCGAGAAAGCCAGCTAAATTCTAACCCGCCCGTTGCGAGTTTCCAGCGCGACAATTCTGAATCTTCTTCGAGAATACGAACAGATTCTATCCACTTCATCCACCGTGGCATTTGCTCTAAATCCGACCAAAGTTCCCACGCTAATTCGATAGGAATTGCCACTTCTACTTGTACACTATGTTCTAACCAATCAGTCATGCGATTTTAGATTTTAGATTTTAGATTTTAGATTGTTTCTTTTCTCGTTACCAGGCTCTGCCTGGTAACACATATCCAGAGGCTCTGCCTCGCTTTGACTCTCGAATATCGGGAGGCAGAGCCTCCATATCGGCATTCCCAGGCAGAGCCTGAGAACGAGAGAATGACTAATGACTAATGACTAATGACTAATGACAACTGCCAACTGTCACCTGTCAACTAACTGTAAGCTTCGAGAATTACCTTGGCTGCTTGATGGCCTGAAAGTGTCGCTCCTTCCATGCTATCAATGTAGTCTTGCTGAGTGTAACTTCCTGCTAGAAAGAAATTGGCGATCGGAGTTTTTTGAGCGGGGCGAAAAACATCCATTCCCGGTGCTTCGCGATACAAAGATTGAGCGAGCTTAACTACACTGAACCAAGTCATATTTAATTCCCGTGCTGAGGGGAATAAATCCTGAACTTGCTTGAGTACGTGTTGGGCGATCGCCTCATTGCTTTGTTTGATAAACGGATCGCCCGGTGTCAGCACCAATTGCAACAGAGAACCTTGTCCTTCTTTATAGTAATCCTTGGGACTTGTCAGCGCCAAATCTGCAAAACAAGAAAAATCTGCATCTGCTGAATATAGCAAATTATCGATGCCTACAGCGTGGCTCAACTGTTTGCGCTTGGCTTCATCTTCCAGTTCCGTTACCCAACCGTCGAACCGTAATTGTACTGTAGCAACCGGCACCGTATCTAACTTATAAATGTTGTCAAATTCCGACCATTTGCGCCAAGCTGGCGGCAATATTTTCTGAATTCCAGGCACGTCACAGGCGAAAACGTAGGCATCTGCGGTAATATTTTCTTCTGTTTCGCCGTTAGCTACTACCAGGCCTGTTACGCGGGTTTCTTCGCCTTCTTCAAACTGAATTTCTCGGACTCTGCGCCGCGTGTAAATTTTTGCTCCTTTTTTTTCCAAATATTCCACAATTGGTTTGTGCAAATATTCGTTGGGAGAACCGGCTAGCATCCGCAGCATAGAGGCTTCGGTTTTTGTTGCAAAGAATTGGAAGATTGTCAACATACACCGGGCAGAAATATTTTCGGTGTCGATGAAACCTAGTGCGTAGGCGATCGGGTTCCAGAGTCTTTTGAGCGAGTTTTGGTTGCCACCTTGACCTCGGAACCAGTCAGCAAAGCTAACTTTATCTAAATTGCGGATCGTTTTCATAGCCCCGTCAAAGTCTATCAAACCACGGACGATCGGGCTAGTTCCCAGGGCGATCGCATTTTGAATTTTGTCTTGTACGGATAGCTGAGATGTCGTGAAAAACGCCTTCAAACCGTGCAAAGGAGCACCCACGGGAAAGCGAAAATCTAAAGAACCGGTTTCGCCGCCTCGATTAATAAAAGTGTGGACGTGTTCTTTGAGGAGCAAATCGTCAAATGCTCCCACTTTTTTCATCAGGGCAAATAAGTTATAATAACAGCCGAAGAAGACGTGCAAACCCATTTCAACGTGATTGCCGTCTGGATCTACCCAACTGCCGACTTTGCCGCCGACAAAGGGGCGGGATTCAAAAATTTCTACTTCGTGGCCGGCATCCACTAAATCGACTGCTGTGGTCATTCCAGCCAGTCCCGCACCTGCGATCGCAACCCGCATTTTACCTATCCTTTCCAGTATTTTTACAGATTGTAACAAATTTTAGAATTTCCGAAACATTCAAAGTGCGTAAATGCCGATCGACATTTGTACCCCTCTCTGAATTCTTGCCAAAAAATCCGCACTAATTTCACCGTAAGGGCCTTGTTCCAGATAAGTTTGGCGCAAAGCAGAGACATTTTCGCATACAGCTAAAGAATCAGCTTGTAATCCTCCTTCACCTGCCGGAATTAAGATGCGAGTAGGATTGTCTATCCCTTGCCGGTTACTTGTGAAAGGAACAACAATCACAGAATCGCTAAACTCGTTGCGGATGTCAGGAGAAACCACAACTACAGGTCTTTTTTTGGTATCTCCTAACTGACGCAAAGCCCTAGAAAGATAAATCTCCCCTTGTCTGGGATAAGTTGTAGTTATTGAATTAGAGTCCATCAGCGTTCCATGTTTCTTCTATCTGTTCCTCTACAAAATCAAACCACTCTTTTTCATCTTGAATATCTTCTTGACTGCGGTTGAGATAAAATTTCCGCAACTTATCTTCTATTTGCTTAGCGTACCAGAGACGGAGAGCTTGTTCGATCGCCTCCGTCCAATTATCAGTAAGCTGGTCTATTTTCTCCGCGAATTCAGCATCAAGGGCGACTAACACTTCTCGCTTTTGAGTAGAATTTGACATAATCATTTTCCTTGCTCATTCAAATTAAAAAAAATGACTGATGACGGTTGACTGCTGACTAATGTTATTGGTTAGTGGTTATTGGTTATTAGCAGTCCCAAGCAATTAACAACTGCCAACTGCCAACTGCCAACTGCCAACTGCCAACTGCCAACTGCCTGCCAACAGTCAACTAACTTCAAAACATCGGCATCAACTGAAGCCGCCCAATTCCCAAGTCTTTAGCAGACACCCAGCGCACCTCAAGCAAAGCGATCATATCCTTAAACTGAGGCTGACCGCGAGAAGCACCCATCAACCCTTTAGCAATAATTAAACCGCACCAACCGTTGGTTGATTTACAGCGACGGTCCCACTTCTTGCGAGCTTCCTGATGCACCGGATCGTCTTCATTAAACTCCCCAAACAAATACAGCTCCCCATTTTTTGTTTGCAAAATACCCAAGTCGTATTGCTCATCCTGAAAAGGATTTTCGCCCGGATTAAAACCAATCCCCTTCACGCCTCCAGCTTCTTTCAAATCCTGAATCATAGTTTTTGCCTTCGGATGAGAAGTTTGGATCATCACCACCGGCAAACCATCTCCGGCGGTATTAATATCAATTTCTGCACCTTGGTGAAACTGGACACTTTGGCGCAGGAACTCTACCGTTTCCCAAGGTACGGCGCCGAGACTCAAAAATGAATTTTGTGGCACCAAATCGTCCCGCAGCAGTGGCTTGTCAAATTCATCATCATCATCGTCATCATCGTCATCATCATCGTCATCACCGAGCATCTGTAATAATTCGTCTGATACCTCGGGCATCGTGGAAACTTTAACGGATACCTGTTGAATTTCTCCGTCAGACTGCGGAACAGGGATGCGGTAGCGGCTGCTAAGACTGGGAAACGTGTCTGATCCCAATTTCCGGCGACCGTTGCGGAAAAAGCGGTGAAATGCTTCGAGAGCAACTAACATCGTGAGGGCTTCTTCTTCGTAAAGAATCGATCGCAATCCTTCTAAAGGATGTAGGTTGCCGAAATTTGGTTCAATTTCCGATGGAGGCAAATCGGCTAAATCAATTTCTTCTTCGTCGTCCTCATCAATATCGGTAGAACTTTCAAAGGTGAGAAACAAACAGTCTTGCCCTAAAAAAGCCTGTTCTAAATCTTCAAAAGATTCATCATTATTGACGACTCGTTCTCGAAACCGCTTCAAGGATTCTAGAGAACGGTAAAGTAAAACTCCGTAATCCATTCTGCCTTGCCCCAATACGGACACGTAGAGGCTGGCGACATCCCACTGATTGATTTCAATAGATATAATTTGGTGTTCTCTCAAAGTCCGCCACGGAGCATCTTGCCAAATTTGAGCAGCTTTTTCCATTAAGACTTCAGCATACTGAGGGGGCAACTCAGGAGGTCTGTTGATCGCAACCTCTTCCATGCCGCGAAATATTTCGTCAATTAGGGGCAATTCCGGCACGTAGTCAATGGAAATGCCTAAATCTTGAAGTACGCCCCGCAGATAAAATTGAATTTCTCGGTTTTTGACTACGATTTTTTGGGGGCGGACTGCGGGAGCCGGACTTTGGGGATGTTCCATTGCCCGCAGCAGAGCCCGGACGATCGCCTCTGGCCCGGCATCTGGGCCTACCATGTCCATAGCCCTGACGATGCCTTCGGAGCCATCCACCCAGAGAATGCACTCGCCACCGGCTTCTGGATCGTCGTCGTCCTCTAGCATCATGTGGGAGTCAGCATTAGATAACGGTCGGCGATCGCCCTCCCACACGCTGGGAATTTGAGGTAAGTTTTGTAGCCGACGAAAAGTAGAGCGATTCAGCGCTGCCATAGAGTAAGCCCGTTGGGTGAAGCATTGTTGCGGTGCCGGTAGCCGGTCAACCGCTGCTTCTCAATCATAAACCCTATGGGGGGAGAGGACATCAAGCTTGGGAACGAGGCCCCAGGAGAATTAAAAATTTAAAACTAAAAATTCTGCCTTCAGCGTCTATCGCCACCGCCCTTGCCCATCGGACGTTCTTAATTGCCCAAACCCTTAATTTGATTGCTGATGACTAATGACTGATGACTTCTTCCTTCTTCCCTGTACAATAGACGGATAAGATTAAACTCTTATCATTAGACAGTCTCAGGAGTTCGGCAAATTATGACTCAAGCGATTTCCCAACAGCGGGGCATTCAAATGACGGACTCTGCTGTCCGTCAAGTTTTAGGTCTGAGAGAAAAGCAAGGTAAAGACCTCTGCTTGCGGGTAGGGGTGCGCCAGGGCGGGTGCTCTGGTATGTCTTACGTGATGGATTTCGCAGACCCCAGCACTGTGAAATCGGACGATGATGTGTTTGACTACGACGGTTTCCAGGTAGTTTGCGATCGCAAGAGCATTCTTTATCTCTACGGTTTGGTGCTCGACTTCAGCGATGCTATGATTGGGGGCGGCTTTCAGTTTACTAACCCCAACGCAACTCAAACTTGCGGCTGTGGCAGTTCTTTTTCTACATAAATTGGAAAATAGGGCATGGGGCAGAAAGTTATTAACTGCCCCATGCCCTTTTTCATGCAACATCCCAAATCAAAAATCAAAAATCGAATGACCCCTGAAGAAATGTTTAAAGACGGTTTCGATCGCTACCAAGCTGGCGAAGCCCCTGCTAATCTGATCCCCGTGTTCAAAGAATTGTGCGAGAAATCCCCAAAAAATGGCAATGCCTGGGCTAGCCTCTCGTGGCTTTACCTGCTGGAAAATAAACCCACATCGGCTCAAAAGGCAGCGAAAACCGCCGTTAAATTGAACCCTCACGACCCCCAAGCTCGCATCAACCTAGCAGTCGCGATCCTCGATCTCAAAGAAAAAGGGGTGCGCCCCCATGTAGAAGTCGCTCAGCAACTCCTGATGGCTTCCGATGAGTTGTTCGACGAAGTGAAAAAAAATTTTGAAGAAGGATTAAATAGAAAACCCGACTGGAAGAGTCTCACCCGCGTTAAACAGTGGCTTCTGGAGCCGTAACCACGCAAACAAGTCGATTTTTGGGCGGGGATCGAGGAAATCGGCTTTGCGGTTTATTACGATATTGTAATAAATCAATAAATAACTTTATGGAAAACTCAGAAAGTCAGTGCTAGTATTTGAAAACTTAGACGATTCACAAATCCGCTCAGCGGTTTTCAGATTTTACTACGATAATACTAGGAGTTGTAAAAACATGAGCACTGACAGCCACGTTAACATCAAACCCGCAACCCGGAACCACAAAGGTTTCTTTATTCAGCCAGCTTCTTACAAGTTGATGAGCATCGATAAATCCGGCTGGGCCTTGATTTGCATGGACAAAGCAGTTTGTCATTACGTAGACCCGGATGATTTGCAATTGCCGAATAAATCAGGAATGTCTGAAGGTTAATTCTGAAGTTGTGAGAGACTTTAAGATGCTTTATTTGAGTAGCTGCCCTCCATTGAGGGCAGCATCTTTTTTTTGTGATAAAAAAGTCCGGCTTCCGTTGCAGTGTACGGGATTTAACGGATAGAAGGAATTAAGGAAGAATTACCAATTCCCGATTACCAATTCCCGATTACCAATTACCAATTACCGATTACCAATTACCAATTTCCAATTCCCTATTTGTTAGATTTCAAGGCAAAAAGCATCTCCAACTCAGCAGTTGTCGGTTGTGTAGAAGCTGTGGATACGCTAACTCCTCGGAGAGAATTCAGCAATTCAGCGGCGGGCGGCGAAATTAAATTTGGCTGTACTGCGAGCAAATATTGGTTAGCCCAAGACATGGTTTTTTCCATATCTATGTAAAAGTAACCTTGGTTGGCCCGCGGTAAAGAAGTGGCGATCGCCTGAAAACTCGGACTGCTGCTTAACGGTTGCGGTGGTGTCGAAGTAATTACATCGACTAAAGGCCCGCCGAAAGCTACAAACACAGAATTTTCATTCAGCCAACCGTGCCCGAATAAAGTGCCTTGCTGGGGTATTTGCCACTCCGTAACCTCTTTGCCCTCAACGGTTCTAGGGGCGACACTGACTGTAGGATTGCTTTTGGCGATCGCATCGAGTTTTTTCAGGGTTGCTTCTGCAGCAGGGCGATCGCTGGTTTCAAAAATCATCGCCGCCCCCATGCCCAACTGAGACAAAATCCCTTGATTGGAACCGATCGCCCCGATCGCAAATTCCCCATTCATCCAACCAAAAACATCACGATCGGCATCCAAATCCAACCGCTTAAAACTATTCCTCACCTGCTGAACTCCCCTGTCAACTTCCGGGCTATCTTTTGCCTCAGCGTTTGCTTGCGACCAAATTTTATCGATTCCCTTGCCGCCGACTAAAGCAATAGTTTCATCCGGAAATCTGGGCAACAATTTCGATGCGAATTGTGGATTTTGCTGCACGAATTTAGGGTCTAACTGAGCAATAGTTTTTACCCTCAATCCCTCACTATCCGCCCCAATGCCCGCAACCATTGACTTGACTTGTTTGAACTGCGAAAACACTGTCCAAGGCAACTGAATATCTGCAGGCAGATTAGCTTTCAATTGCTCCATTGCAGCAGGATAGTCAGCAATATAAACAGTTGCGATCGGATTCTTGACACCAGCACTCTCTGCAAAAAACTTAGTTGTGCTCTGCTGCGTAGCCAGGGAGGGTTCTCCTTTAAAAGTATCGATCGCCAATTCCACAGGCTTTTTCAAAGGAGCCATCACTAATTGGTCGTTCAGCAAAGCCACACTGTAGCGCTTGCCAGTTGGCTCTGCAATCTCAAAAATTTTAACTCCTTTATACTCGGTTTCTTGAGTAGTTGCACCGGGCTGAGATTTTAATTTATTAGCAAAATTCCAGGCGCTAATTTTATTTTTCACGCTGACTACTACCAGCAGTTTTGGAGGCTCTGTATTCGTCGCAGCATCAGGGGGCAGCAAAGCGACCATCACCCCCCCTAACCAAGGCTTTAAGTCCCTGTCAAAGTCGATTTGAGTGCCTGCCAAGCTTTGTTCTTGAAAGGTCTTCAAACCCATGCCGACCAACTTTTGAGCCCCAGGCGTGCCAAATCGCTGCAACTTTGACAACGCTTGGGGATTGGGGGAGATAAACGCGGCCATCATTGCTTCGTCGGGTACAACTTTGGCGCTGTCTTGAGGGTTGGATACTTGTTGGCTCAAACCCTGGAAGTAAAAGTAGACCGCAGCGCTACCTGCTGCGATGATAGCGGCAGCAATTAGAAGCTTTGGTTTTTGTGCAGGCATTGTTTGTGTTCCTCGCGTCCCATATTAGTTTAATCAAAATACAGAAAGCTTGTGGGGAGGCGATCGGGTCGGCTCTCTCGTTTTGTATAATCAAAGACAAGTTTGGACGATCGTCTAAACTGCTAAAACTGTGCATTATTGGTAAAAGATGAAAGTAGCGATCGCGGGAGCAACGGGATTTGTAGGTAGCCGGCTGGTGGAGAAGCTGCAAGCTGCGGGACATCAAGTGGTGGTTTTGAGCAGGGATGCGGCGAAGGCTGGCCGAGTTTTTCCCGCTTCAGCTTATCCGAATTTGAAAGTTGTCGCCTACACTCCAGCGGAGTCTGGTGATTGGCAAAAGTCGATCGCGGGCTGCGATGGTGTTGTCAATTTAGCAGGAGTGCCGATTGCAGAGGAAAGGTGGACCCAGGCGCGCCAGCAAGCAATTCTGGACAGTCGCAGACTGACGACGGCAAAATTGGTCGAGGCGATCGTCCATGCTAATCCTAGGCCATCGGTGTTTGTTAGCGCATCGGCGATCGGCTATTACGGAACCAGCGAAACCGCTGAATTTGACGAAAATAGCCCTGCGGGAAACGATTTTTTAGCAGCAGTTTGCAAAGACTGGGAAGCAGCAGCCCAACCTGCAAAAAATGCGGGAACGAGGCTGGCAATTTTGCGGCTGGGGATAGTTTTGGGAATGGGAGGCGCGCTAGCTAAAATGCTGCCACCTTTTAAACTATTTGCAGGCGGCCCGATTGGGACAGGAAAACAGTGGTTTTCTTGGATTCACCGCGAGGATGTGGTTGATTTAATTTTGTACGCTTTGCAAAATTCGCAAGTTGAAGGCGTTTTGAATGCGACAGCACCGAATCCGGTGCGGATGAATGAATTGTGTCAAACTTTAGGGGAAGTTTTGCAGCGGCCTTCTTGGTTGCCGGTGCCAGGTTTTGCTTTAGAAATGCTGTTGGGAGACGGGGCAAAACTTGTTTTGGAAGGGCAGAAAGTGTTGCCGAAACAAACTTTAGCTAGTGGTTTTCAATATCAATATCCGACGCTGAAGTTAGCACTGGAAGAGATTTTAGCTGGTAATTAAATCCTTCGTTTATAGGGGCAGAACAGGTCGAATCTAAGAGGGCGGGCACTCTTGGCACCGCCCCTACAGAAACCGATTCCCTCGTTCCCAGGCTCTGCCTGGTAACGCAGATCCAGAGGCTCTGCCTCGCTCCTTCAAACAAATCATCCGACTCAAAAATCAATCAAATCAACTGGCAACAATCCATCCTGACCCATATAATTTCGATAACTAGAATATCTCCAACAAGCCGGATCGTCAACATAGCCACGCCTGACAGGATTATTGTGGATATACTCCAATTTTTGTAACAGCATCGCCTCATCCAAAATAGCTTGCGGGTGGAACCCTTCTTGCCATAGCTGATATTTTTGGTCTTTTTTGTGTAGCTTTTTATAGAATGCGAGTTGATCGAGGATGTGGGTAACTTGATTTTTTTCAAGCAAGTCAATTATGGAGCGAGCTGTAAATGATTTAAAATTTCTCATTTGCGTTGACAATTCAGAAGAAGTTACGATTAAGTGCAAGTGATTTTCCACGTTTCACGTAACCGTGTAAAGCTCAACGCTTCTCCCGTTGCATAAAACTTAAGGAATCTAAGACTATTTGTGCTATTTCTGCTTGACAGAATACAGGAATCCAGTTGATAATTGTAGAGGTGACAAAGTGCGGTTGGTTGTCGGAATATATTACTTTGTATCTACTTCTTCCCATTGGGGCGATCGAGGGTTTGTGAGATGGTTAAGGCGAGGCGGAGCCTCTGGATCTGCGTTACCAGGCAGAGCCTGGGAAACGAGGGAAATTAGGGAAACAGCATAATTATCACATAATCATAATCGGGCTGTCAAGAAAAATAAACTAGCAACAATCCAAATCAACCTTCCCTGTCTTACTTCACTCGCTGGCAATCCGCTGTATTTAAAGCGATCGCAGTTAACTTAATCCCCCATGTGTAGTGTATCTAGCGGAATTTATCCTAAATTTGCATAAAAACAAAATTTTCCCGGATATGTTGTATTAATACTTGTAAACATCACTATAAACAATACTTCGGACAGTTTTTAAGCAGCGAGAGTACCATAGGATAGGACTGACGGAAGGTTAGGGTGATTTAAAATTAAATTAGGGTCTAAATCTAACTT
>JARCMA010000001.1 GCA_030248405.1 Microcoleus sp. MP8IB2.171 | reverse complement strand
TCAAGCCTATGGATTTGTTAATTTCGACAATTTTCGAGCTCGACTATTAGCTTGCTTTTCTAATTAGTTTTTATTATCACCTCAAACCCAGAAGACCCGGGAATGGCAGATATCAACGGCACGATGATGCAATATTTCCACTGGTACATTCCCGATCGAGGAACCCTGTGGGATGAGGTGAAAAATCAAGCACAAGAATTGGCAGATGCGGGTTTTACTGCACTGTGGCTGCCCCCAGCTTACAAAGGAATTGGGGGGCAAAGCGACGTTGGATATGGGGTTTACGACTTATTTGATTTGGGAGAATTCGACCAAAAAGGTTCAATTCGCACCAAATATGGTACTAAGCAGCAATATTTGGATGAGATCGCAGCCCTGCACAAATCTCAGATCCAAATCTATGCCGATGTAGTTATCAACCACAAAATTGGTGCAGATGCAGCAGAGATATTTAAGGCAACTCCTTATCCTAAAAACAATCGGCTAAATCCCAAAGGTGGATTGCAAGAAATCAAAAGCTACACCCATTTTAACTTTCCCGAACGTAAAGGTAAATATTCCCAATTTGAATGGCACTGGTGGCATTTTGACGCAGTAGACTACAACGAGTACAATCCAGAGGATCGCAGTACAGTCTATTTGGTAGAAGGGAAATTTTTTGATGACTATGTTGCCCTAGAAAATGGCAATTTTGCATATTTAATGGGGTGCGATCTGGATTTCCAGGATCAATGGGTACGAGATGAAATTACCCGCTGGGGTAAGTGGTATCTCCACACAACAGGTGCCGACGGTTTCCGTTTAGATGCCATCAAGCACATATCGTCTTGGTTTTTTCCGGAATGGTTGGATGAAATGGAGCGATATGTCGGCAAAGATTTGTTTGTTGTCGGTGAGTATTGGGCACAAAATATCGATATCCTGCACTGGTATGTCGGTTCAGTTAAGGGCAAAATGTCAGTTTTTGATGTGCCGCTGCATTACAACTTTCATTACGCCAGCCAACAGGGCGGTAACTACGATATGCGGCGCATCTTAGACGGTACAATGATGCAGCAGCAACCGGCTCATGCAGTAACCTTTGTCGAAAACCACGACTCCCAACCGCTGCAAGCACTTGAATCTGTGGTAGAACCGTGGTTTAAACCTCTTGCTTATGCGATTATTCTATTGCGAAAAGAAGGTTATCCCTGCGTTTTCTACGGCGATTATTACGGTGCAGAATATGAAGATTGGGGGCGTGATGGCAATCGGTATAAGATTGTTATGCCGTCTCATCGATCGCTAATTGACAAGTTTCTCCATGCTCGCCAACACTTCGCCTACGGCCCTCAATATGACTATTTTGATCATTGGAATACCATTGGCTGGACGAGATTGGGCAATGGGAAACATCCACAGGCAATGGCAGTAATTATGAGTGACGGCCCGGAGGGTTTCAAGTGGATGGAAGTGGGTAAACCTCGTGCTAAGTTTGTGGATTTAACAGGGCATATTAACGAACCTGTTTCTACTAACGAGTCGGGTTGGGGCGAGTTTCGCTGTCAAGGCGGTTCAGTATCGGTGTGGGTTCAGGAAAAAGATTAGTTGGCAGTAATATCATTGTCTATTTGTAAGGTGCGCCGAAACGCACCCTACAAAAATTAATTAGTCCGTACTACCGGTTTGCAGCGACTCTTTAGCAGTCTGCGTCCACTCTGAGTGGAAGAATTCACCACGCGGTTTGTCCGTGCGCTCGTAGGTGTGAGCGCCGAAATAATCGCGCTGAGCTTGCGTCACGTTTTGCGGCAATCTTTCGCGCCGGTAGCTATCGAAGTAGTCCAGCGACGCGCTGAAGGCCGGTACAGCAATCCCCAGCAGGCTAGCCGTAGACAACACTTCCCGCCAAGCTGATTGGCGATCGAGAATACTCTGTTTAAACTCCGGCGCTAACAGCAAATTCGGCAACGCAGGATCATCCTTGAAAGCTGTTTTAATCTTGTCCAGAAATCCAGCCCGAATAATACAGCCGCCCTTCCAAATCCGGGAAATTTCGCTCAAACTCAAGTCATAATTGTACGACTTCGAGGCCGCGCTCAACAGCGCCATGCCTTGCGCGTAGGAGCAAATCTTCGAGCAGTAAAGCGCATCCCGGACTTTGTTCACAAACTCTTTAGTATCGCCCTCATACTTGCCGCTAGGCCCCGTAAGTTCTTGGGAAGCTTTGATGCGCTCGTCTTTGTAAGAAGACATGATTCTCGCATTCACAGCAGCGATAATTGTGGGAATACAAACGCCTAATTCCAAAGCACTCATTACAGTCCAGCGACCAGTACCTTTTTGACCCGCTGCGTCCATAATTACCTCAACTAAGGGTTGCTTAGTTTCCGGGTCAATGTACTTGAAAATATTAGCCGTAATTTCAATCAAAAACGAGTTGAGTTCGTCGGTAGTATTCCATTCGGCAAACACTTCCTGCAACTCTTGGCCGCTGAGTCCCGCCACGTTTTTCAGCAAATCATAGGCTTCAGCAATTAATTGCATATCACCGTACTCAATGCCGTTGTGAACCATTTTCACATAGTGACCAGCACCACCAGGGCCGATGAATGTGACGCAGGGGCCGTCATCTACTTGAGCCGCAATTTTGACGAGAATTGGCTCTAGGATGCCGTAAGCAGCGTGGGTGCCACCGGGCATGAGGCTAGCACCGTTGAGCGCGCCTTCTTCGCCGCCGCTGATGCCCATACCGACAAATCCCAGTCCCGCTGCTTCTAAATCTTTGGTGCGACGTTCGGTGTCGTCGTAGAGCGAGTTACCGCCGTCAATAATCATGTCGCCCGGTGACAGCATGGGTTTTAGCTGGTCGATGACTGCATCTACGGGTTTCCCAGCTTGCACCATGACTAAGATTCGGCGCGGGGTTTCTAGGGCATCGACGAATTCTGTCAGAGTCTTGGCGGCTACAATGTTCTTGCCGGGGGCGCGTAGGGCCATGAAGTCGTCGGTTTTAGCTGCGGTGCGGTTGTACACAGCCACGGAGAAGCCTCTGCTTTCGACGTTGAGCGCTAGGTTTTCGCCCATCACTGCTAGACCGATTAAACCAAAATTTTGCTTTGTCATAAAAATACTGGGTAAGTGGGAAACTCAGAGCCTTGTCAACCTG
>JARCMA010000184.1 GCA_030248405.1 Microcoleus sp. MP8IB2.171 | reverse complement strand
CCCCCCCTTGTCAAGGGGGGGAGCAAGAGTTGTCCCTAGCCGGTGCTTGGCCAAAAGGAGTTTATGCAGATTTGGCGGTAGTAGATGTGTCGTTTATTTCCCTGGATAAGATTTTACCGGCGCTGTGGGAATTGTTGGTACCACCGCGAGAAGCGGTGTTGCTGGTAAAGCCGCAGTTTGAGGTAGGGCGCGAGAGAGTCGGGAAAAAAGGCGTAGTGCGAGACTCAGCAACTCAAGCTGATGCGATTTTTCAAGTGTGGAAGGCAGCCACAGCTTTAGGATGGCAGCAACGGGGCTTAACGTGGTCGCCTTTACTTGGCCCGGCTGGTAATATCGAGTATCTTTTATGGTTGGGGATCGATCGCGAACAAGAAACAGACCAAAGGGCGATCGAAGATGATGTTGTGAAGGAACGGATCGCACAAGTCACCAAAGCGGCGGCGCGGGAACTTGTCGATCGATTGTAGATTGTAGATTGTAGATTGATTTCAAGATGTCAAGCTAATCTATTTTAAAAATCAAATTTGGAACTCCAGATTGCTCTAAAATTTAAAATTTTTTGTCAATCAGACTCCTAAACTTTCACTTAGTGAATAATTCCATGCAGTCATTAAAACAAGTCGGTTCGATTTTACTCTACGTTCTAGGTGGCATCGGCTATGTGGCGATTGTAGCTACTATTGTAGGCGTTTCACTTCTCATCAAGTGGGTAGCTCTGCTACTGGCAGACAAATTATTATATACAATTCTGATTATCGGTGATTTATTGAGGGGGATCGAAATTATTGAACTGTTAAATATATTGGTATTTGCATTTATCGGTATGGGAGTGGGTGTGGCGACAAGGCTTCTACACCCTCAATACGGTCGCAAAATTAGTGCTGCTTTGTTGATAGTTATAGTTCCCTTAGTTTTCATGATTACGCCAGCCATCAGATATAATTCTTGGCTGGAAAAAGTGGAAGAATTGGATAAATTATCGCCTCCGCAAACTGCAATCTTAACTAACTCATTTTTGAATAGAAAAGTAGGATTGCCTGGTTTTATCGGTTATTACGTATATACTGGTCAGTTTCCGGTTATTCCGACGAAACAATCGGAGATGAAAGACCTTGACAGCTTTGAAAAAAAAGTTAATTCCAGATTTGTACAGTTTACAGGTATTGCTCCGACTATTGTTTCTTGGTCAATGCGGGTTTGTTTTTGGCTGATTAGAATATTTTACTTTTCTATAGCGGTAATTGCGACGATCGCGCATTTTAGGGAAGGTGTTAGAATTGCGGGAAGGTAAGAAGATAAGACTCGGCGGTTGAAACCGCGACTACACAAACGAAGTCCGCCTCCGCGGACTGAAGAGAAGACTCTGCGGTTTCAACCGCCGAGTCTTATGGAGAAAATAAGGTAATTTTAATCGCCCGGTATTCAACCCGCGTCGGCGGGTTTTCTTTGTATAGACGCGGTTTCAACCGCCGAGTCTTCTGCGATGTTTATGGCTGAGCAATCAGTTGACCAATTTTTATGAAGATTTGAAGCACTGTATAAAGTTCGTTGGTTAGAGGAAGCGGTGAAAATATTCTTGATAAGTCATATTTAGGCGGATTCTCAAAGTCTAGCTTGACGAATACAATTTCACTGCCATTTGTCATCGCAGCAAAACTCGGTCTATCCTTACGGGGATTGGCGGTCATGTATGCTAGTGTTTGGGGAAGTGCAGACATTACTGAAATGGTAGTGCGCTTCGACTCTAAGAGTGTCACCCAAAACTGATTTTGCATCACTAAAACATCAATCCGTCCCTTGAGAGTTTCTACTTCATCATCCTCGTCATCTAAAACAATTTGTACAGATTTTTCAGCCATCATTTTAAAAGGTGGATCGTAAAAACCCGCTCGTTCCAATAGAGGGGAACCCATGATTAGCGTAACGGTTCCTTCTGTAAGGCTTCCATCATTTAAATGATAAAGATATCGCCGCCGAATTAAATTGAGAGCGGCTTTATCGACTTCTGTAATTTCGGGTAAATCTGCATACCATTCTGGGAAAAATCCCTCCGATTCAGTTCGCGTAATATTGAATCGAGATTCAACATCTGCTAAAGTTTGGATGATTTCAGTAATGGCTGTTGTTTGTGTCATATTTTAAACTCTTGCTGCAAGCGATCGATAATTGTATTACGCTCGATGGTGGCGAGAATTTCTTGAATTACCGTATCTTGTCCCAGGGGGCCCCAGGTGCAGCCTTTTTCTAAATAAACTTGGGCGGCACGACCGACAGCATAGGTTCCGTAAGCTGCTAAACTAGCTTGAGTGACAGCAACTCCGGCAAAAGTAGAAAAGCCGATTTGCGGGGCCGCAGCGGCCGCACTTTTGCCAAATCCCAACAGAAAACTGCTACCCAATTCTCCCAAAAGTACGCCGCCAGCACTGGAGAAAATAGTCTGCCAAAGTTTCCCGGCTTCGTAACCAGTCATGGGTAAACCGTAAAGTCTGGATAAAGAGCGAATTAAGGCTAAATCTGCGACAGTTGCTCCCATTACATCCAAGAATGCCACTGGATTTAAACCGACAGCCAAAGCTTTATATTTGGCAAATTGCCAGATTAAATCTTCGGCTTCTGTTTGTCGCAATTTGAGAACGTGGCGGGCAATGTTTGCTTCGGCATCTCTAGCTTCAACTAAAGCATTTAGAGCGAGGAGCGATCGACCTTCTCTGTTAAGAATTGTGAGAATTTTATGTTTGAGTTCGTCTATCTGCGGGGGTGGCGACTCCCATTCGTTAGTTACTCTTCCGTCGGGCCATTCCACCCGCACTTGCACCGGCGCGGGTTCGGCGGCTACCATGACTATTTCTAAAGATTTGGCAGTTTTAACCGATGGTTTTGGAGTAGATTTAGGGGAGGAGTTGTTTGGGCGATCGGACAAATTTTCGCTATCTGTTTCCTCTGTTACCGCAGCGGCTGCTAGCTGTTCTGAATTTCCCAGCGCTTGCAAACTTTGGTAAATAGCTTTTCTGTCTAATTCTGGATAAAGATCTATCTTATTAAAAACTAAAATCAGCGGTTTTTGAGCTGTTTGCAATTCGCACAGTGCTTGATATTCAGTTCGGGTGATATCGCCTGCAACGACAAACAGAATTAAGTCAGCTTGGCGAGTTACTTGTTTCGCCATTTCGCCACGCACTTCGCCGCCAACTTCATCAAGTCCGGGAGTATCGATTAATTCTACTTGCACCCCTCCTTTCCCCCCTTTGCCAAGGGGGGGTTGGGGGGATTCGTCGCTGTCAAGGAAGGATAAAGGCACACTCCAGCGCACGGAACGCGGCCACTGAGTCACGCCGTTGAGAGGGCCTGTTTGCAGAATTTTTTGACCTAAAAGCGCGTTTAATACGGCTGATTTGCCGCGGCTGACTAAGCCGAAAGTAGCAATGCGAATGACGTTGTGGTCTAGTTTTTCTGAGGTGGAAGTTAAGATATCTAACTGATATTGCAGCGCTGCTTCTAATTCTGTATTATTCGAGTTTTTTTTCCCTTGGCGCAGGTGGGAATAGCGCGCCAGGGATTCGCGCAAACTGGCGCGGGCAAGGGATAAGCGATTTTCTTGAAGGGAATTGTCAGCCATTGGCGATCGGCTTTTTTAAGCAATGTAATTGAGCGTCGAACTATAACATTCTATTTCTTATTTTAATACAATTTTTGAGAAATTTCTAGTTTTTTATTGGGGAGTTAGGTAGGGACACGGCACTGCCGCGTCCCTACGGATATCGTGGGCAATCCACCGGATTTAATATCAGATATCCTGAGCGATTGACCGGATTTAATATCAGATGCTGGACTAATTTTAATTGACCCCTGAATTAACGGTTTCTTAATGGGCTGCGACTAGGACACGGCACTGCCGTGTCCCTACGGATATCATGGGCGATTGATCGAATTTAACAACATCAGATGCTGGACTACTTCTAATTGACCGCCGACTTAACGGTTTCGGGCCCAGATACCTGAGATGAAAGGCGACTCGCCACTTGGTTGACGAAAGATTGCAAGAAGGAAACTTGCTGATTTTGCGTAAATACTGCTTGCAAAGTTTTAGTCAACTGGTCGAGATTGAAAATGCCTTTGGCAGCATTTTCCAGTTCTTGACTTTGGAAATATTCAATTAAACTCAGTCCTGCTATTCTGGTAAAATAGGCTGCACTAATTCCCTGCACCGCGCCTCCTGCTACATAGGTGACGGCATTGCTTTTCAGCAGTCCAGTAATAGTTTGGGTAGACAGTTCTACTAATCCCAATTTGAACATTTGATTAGCTAAAGTAGCCGCTACTGTCTTAGCTTGGTCTAAGGAAAACTTTTGCTGGTAGATAGCGCCGAGATCGATTACGAGTTGGGTGCTGATGGCGGTTGTTGCTAGCAAGTCTAAGGCGGGAACTGGGTTAGCAAAGACGGCGGCGGCGGCGATGTACTGATATTGTTCGATGATGGGAATTGCCCGATCGCGCCTGACTGCATTTAATAAGGTTTTTGCCTCTAACTTGATACTTGCAGCCTCGCGCACTGCACTCGCCCAGACCAACTGTTGCCGTTCTTGGGTTAAGATTTTAGTCAATCTTTCCGTCAGTGGCTCAAGTTGAGAGACTTGATTTTCGATCCGTTCTTTAAATGTGCCGTCCGCTTGGTGCTGGCGCACTTTAATAGAATTGGGAGAAGCTGCGATCGCAATTATATCTTCTGTCCCCAATATTCCTTGCATTTTCTGCTGCAAAGAGTGCAAAACCTGCGACTGCTGTTCTGGCAAATATTGGTCTAGTTTGTTCCAGACTAGCAGCACGCGCTGACCTGCTGCAGCTAGCTGAGATAATGTTTTAAATTCGGAATCTGTGATGTCGCCCGCTGTTACAAACAGCACTAAATCACCGCCGATTTTGGCATCGGTATTTGTATTAGCAAATAGCGGTGCTGTTTCTGGAAAACTCAGCTTTTGCGGGTGTTGAGATGCCCAATTAGAATTTAAAACTTGAATTAACGCAGTTTTGCCAACAGCTTTGCCACCAGTTACGGTAATCCGCAAATCTTGTCTGTCTAATTCGGTTCTGAGCCGATCGAGCTTTGCTGTTAGATTAGCAGGATCGGCGGATTTTTGAGCTTCTGAAGCCAGCAATTTAATTACGGCTTCGGAAGTCGCGATCACTTTTTCGGCTGCTTCCCGGTTCGCCAGGGGTTCCGGGAGTGCGAGTTCGAGTTTTGGGGATTGTTGCTTCCACCACCAATACCCCGCACCGGCAGCCGCCAAGCCGATGAGTGCCGTTTCGCCCATTTCTGAACCCGAATGCTGTAGAGTTTCCAGCAGCCACAGCGCTGCTGAAAGTCCTATTCCGCCTATTAAAATCGGTCGCCGCAAGTTAAGTGTCATTTTTTCCTTCCTGTGGGTATTGTCACCAAGCTTAACCTTCGCGGGCTTGGCCTCCCTCCCTATATTCCATCGTACCTCTGCGACATCCAAACTGGCAGGCGGGCGATTCGACTTTTGGGCGGATTACACCATAAACTTTTTTCACAAGTGCAAAATGTTTGTAGTAAGGACTTTAGTCTTTGCTGTTGAGTTGGGAAAGAAAGGACTTTAGTCCTCACTACAAACTGTTAATCTTTGAGAAATCGGACGGGTAATTGTTTAATCTCCCAGACAAATTCCCAAACCGCGGGCCGTTTTAACCAGAGTACCATCGAAGTCTACAGGTCTGTATTTGGCGATCGCATCTTCCAGAGGAACGCTCACAACTTCCCGCTTTTGCCAAGATACCATGCAGTCGTATTTCTCTTCGGCAATTAAGTCAACTGCTGCGATGCCAAAAGCAGAAGCAATTAATCTTTCTAGCGATGAAGGAGTTCCTCCGCGTTGAATATGTCCCAAAACGGTGACGCGAGTTTCTGCACCGCTGCAGTCAGAAATTGTATCAGCTAAATACTGACCAATTCCGCCTAATCGACTTTGACCTAAGCGATTTGTGTGCATTACTAATTCGCCTTCTTCAGTGCGAACTGCCTCCGCTACTATAATTAAACAGTAGTTTTTTCCCCGGTCTTGGCGTTCTTGGATTTGGGCGCAGATTTTGGAAATTGTGTAAGGGATTTCGGGAATCAGAATTATATCAGCTCCCCCAGAAATTCCGGCACTAATTGCAATATGTCCGGCGTCGCGTCCCATGACTTCAACAATTATCACGCGGCTGTGACTTGCCGCAGTAAAATGCAAGCGGTCTAGTGCTTCTGTGGCAATATTGACAGCAGTATCAAAACCGATCGATCGCTCGGTAATTCCGACATCATTATCAATAGTTTTAGGAATAGCAACTAAATTCAAATTACCTGCGAGAGCAATCTTTCTGAGAATGGCGAGACTGCCATCGCCACCAATGCCAATTAAGGCATCCAGACCGAGTTGATGATAGCCTTGAATAATATCATCGGAGCGATCGCGCACAGTCCCGTCAGCCATCTGGAAAGCAAAAGGGTTGCCCTTATTTGTCGTGCCCAACATTGTACCGCCAATGGTGAGCCAAGAGTCTACTTTCTCAATATTCAAAGGAATTGCTTCAGGGGGACGACTCATCAATCCGTTGGTGGCTTGACGAATTCCCATTACTTTCCAATTGTAAGTTCCCGTTGCGCGGTAGACAACGGCTCGTATCACTGCATTTAAGCCTGCACAATCACCCCCGCTAGTGAGAATGCCGATGCACTTTTGTTCTCCCATAATTTATGCCAGACTTTTGTTACTCAGAACATGGGTTGATTTTTTGAGATCCAGATCGTCCAATCCTTATTTGCGACGTAATTTAGTGGCTCTAGCCTCCCAAATCACCGTCTCCAACAAAACATCAATTTTACTTGGGATTGAGGCGTTTAGAAACTTGGTTAATTATACCGCTGAGAATAGCACCGCCCATAAGAATTCCGAGGGCGGGATTAAATACGGGCTGCCAGAGACTGTACCACAAATCGAAACCGAGATTGACTCCGGTCGATCGCCCAGCTACGGCGATCGCAAACCACGCAAAACTGGCAAAGACGAAAAATACATCAGCTACTAGAATCAAGTTGAGCAAGTTAAGAAATTTATCTTTCATTGTCGAGGGTTCCTTTTGAGTGTATATGTGTCAAGTTTTGGCAAGCGGTTGGTAATTGAGCGGATTGATAGCTGCAACTGGCGATCGAATAAAGATAAAATATCATTCAATTGTTTTCGCGCACAGGCTGTCAAAATATGGTTCGCTATACACTTCCTCAAAGCCCCGAAATTATTTTAACTGTCAAAGGGAGAGATTCAGCCAAAGCCCGGGAAGAAGCGATGGATCGGCTGATGGATCTCATGGATGAGGGCAAGCTGCCTACGGAACTCGTGGAGGGATTTGGGCCCAAGCAGTTTGTTGAAGTTAAGGATATCGAAGATGCTGCGTCTGACGGCGAGGATGCGATTACTGAAGCCGTCCAGATTTTGAGCAATTTGGCAAGTCTCAAATTGAAAGTCATGGAATCCCGCGAAGAAGCACTCAAAATCCGGGCGGCGATCGACATTTTGTTTACAGATGAGGCTGTGACTGCCGAGGAAATTGGTCGTTTGAAAGATGGTTTCAAGGTTCTCAAAAACTTTGCTCAAGCTAACGTCCGCTATCGAGAAGCTAGAAGTAAAGCCGAAGAAGCGCGGGCAATTCTCGACGAAGCTTTGCAATCTATCGAACCGGAAAACAAGGCGCAGAAATCCGCGAAATAGTAGCAGGTTGGGTTGAAACTCACATCTTGCACCATTCTCAAGAACAGGCAAGATGCCT
This sequence comes from Microcoleus sp. MP8IB2.171, assembly GCA_030248405.1. Lineage (GTDB taxonomy): Bacteria > Cyanobacteriota > Cyanobacteriia > Cyanobacteriales > Microcoleaceae > Microcoleus. The sequence goes on along the minus strand of JARCMA010000184.1, from coordinate 1,158 downwards.
GTTCCACAAGAAAGAAAATTCACTCTTTGTGGAACAGGCATCTTGCCTGTTCATAACAAGCTTATTGACAATAGTGCAACATCTCAGTTGAAACCTATTTCTGTCATTGCGATCCGAAGGGAAGCAATCGCCGAGGTTTGCGATTGCTTCGTTTCTTTATTCGGACATACAATAACTCTGCTGCCAGACATAATATTAACTTTATCCACATTGAAATCAGGAAAAAATTGTGATCCAACAACAAACAGGAATTCTCAGAAACTCCATGTCAGGCAGCTTGGTGCTGGCTAAAAAATTAGGTTTTGAACCAAAAACTGTGATTGATGTCGGTGCAGCATTGGGAACTTTTAACCTTTACGAAACATTCCCCAATTCGCGACATTTGCTAATTGAACCCATCGCCGAAAATGAACCTTATCTCGCCAAAATTTGCCGCAAGCTCAAAAGTGCAGAATACATTATCGCTGCGGCGACCAAAGAATCGGGAGTTTTCACGCTTAACGTCAGTCCATCTATGTTGCATTCTTCAATTTCCGAACATCGCGTTAATGACAGCAGCGATCCTTATTTGAGAAACATACCAGCAATTACCCTCGATGGAATATGCAGGGAAAGAAATTTGCCATGCCCGTATTTAATTAAAGTTGATGTAGACGGACAGGAATTAGATGTTTTAGCGGGAGCAACTGAGATTTTGCAGCAGACTGAATATGTAATTGTAGAAGTTACTTTGTTCGGTCAGATGTATGATGTAATGAGTTTTATGAAGTCCCAAGGATTCGCAGCTTACGATATTGTTGATTTGTCATATCGCCCGACCGATCAGGCTTTGTGGCAAGTTGACATGGCTTTTGTTAAGGAATCGGGTCAATTCAGAAGAGATAGTAGTTTCGCAACAGGAGAGCAGGATATCGAAGCACTAAACTCGCATCTCAAAGCTTATCGGGAAAGTTTCATGAAATACATTGACACTCATTACAGCGACCCAATAGAGCCGGACCCGCAGGTCAATCAAGCTGTTTTGGGCGAAGATTATGTCATAATTTAATCAGCTATAGCAATCTTAAATGAGTCGTATTTTTTTTATCCCACCCCAACCCTCCCCGAACCTGCGGGGAGAAAGTAAGAAATTTAAAAATGATGCGAGGATTGCTATAT
>JARCMA010000183.1 GCA_030248405.1 Microcoleus sp. MP8IB2.171 | reverse complement strand
TATCAATTGTGCCTCAAATTCCGCGCACAGCCTGACTTTAGCACAATTTTCGATTTGGGCGATCGGCCTGTGCGATCGGCAATTATCTCGCCCCCAGCAGTCATGTGGCCTGGGTTCGGCAGCTTTGGCAGCGTCCCGATTCGATCCAGCGCATTAAAATAGCCTTATCAGCCCAGGCGCATCTAAATTTTACACTCCAGTTTGATAAAACTCACATCTGGCACCATTCTCGCTTAACAGGCAAGATGCCTGTTCCACAAAGAATGAATTTCTTTTGGGGAGTAGGGGTTGGGCATCCTGCCCCTAAAAGCCTTATTGAGAATGGTGCAACATCTCAGATGAAATGCTTGTGGGGTGTCCCGCCCGCCCGAAAAATACAACGCAAGAAGCGGGGCAGCTTATCCCACACTGCATGAGTTATCAACCATCTCTCTTCTCTATTCCCTCTTCCTACCCTTCGGGAACGGCTTCGCCGAACGCGCAGCTTCGCGTCTTCGCGGTTCGTTTAAAAAAAAGTCTTGTCCGCAATCTAAAATCTAAAATCTAAAATCTAAAATCAATATGAGCTACTGTATCAACCCAGAATGTCAAAATCCTCAAAACTCCAACACCGCAAAATTTTGCTTAAACTGCGGCTTTAACCTGTTGCTGAGACAGCGATATCGCCCGATTGAACTTTTAGGTAGAGGCGGATTTGGTAAAACTTTCCTAGCCATTGATCAAGACATCCCATCTGTACCCCGCTGTGCAGTCAAGCAATTTTATTTTTACGACCGTGACCCCGAAATTTTCAACAAAGCCGTTGAATTATTTCGGCAAGAAGCCGTCCGTTTAGACGAACTCGGAAAACACCCGCAAATCCCCACATTATTAGCGGCATTTGAACAAGAAGGTCATATTTATTTAGTTCAAGAGTTTATAGACGGGCCGACTCTTAAACAAGAATTAGACAAAAGTGTCTACGATGACAATCAAATTTGGCAACTGCTGCAAGACTTATTGCCCGTGCTGCAATTTATCCACGACAAGCACGTCATTCACCGCGACATTAAACCAGAAAATATTATCCGCCGCCAATCGGACAACAAACTCGTATTGATCGATTTCGGCATTGCCAAACTGCTGACTGATTCAGCCATACTTCGTCCAGCAACGCTCATCGGCAGTCAAGATTATGTAGCTCCCGAACAAATGCGCGGCAAAGTATTTCCTGCTAGCGACCTTTACAGTTTAGGGGTTACTTGCATTCGCCTAATGACGCAAGTTCCTCCCTTGGATATGTACGACTGCAACAACGAGCGCTGGTGGTGGCGGGAGTTTCTCCCCAAAGCCACGAGTATTAGCGACGAGTTAGGCGAAATTTTAGATAAATTGCTGCAAACTCATCTCAATCAGCGGTACAGTTTTGCTGCGGAAGTTTTGCAAGATATCCAAGCAGCTTTAGATATTCACCATCAAAATTTGCTTTCGGCCAAAAAGCCGATCGCTCCTGCTATCAGTAATAGCGACAACTCAACCGATCTCAGCGCGCTACCAACTCCTGATTCTCCGATTTCACCGACAAAATACGCCGCCAATTCCGCAGAAACTTTTTCCTTATCTGTTACTTCAAATCTCGATCCAACCCTAATTTCTGCACGGGGAGTTGATTATACCAAACTGCGCGATTTTTTGTCTAACAAAAAGTGGAAAGAAGCCGATCGCGAAACTTGGGGCTTGATGTGTCAATCTCTTTCCCAGGAACCGGGAACTCAGCTAGAAATTAGCCAAATTTACCAGCTACCCTGCGAAGATTTGCAAACAGTCGATCGTCTTTGGTTGCACTACAGTCAAGGTCGGTTTGGCTTCAGCGTCCAAAAGCAGATTTATGAAAGCGTTAAGGGAGACTATATCAGATTTTGCGATCGGGTAAACTGGCAAACCTACAATTCTGCTACTACTTTAGGGCAGATTAAATTTAGTCAGCAAGCACCAATCGGACACCTCCCCTCTCGCAGTTGGGTTGGCGGCATTCAGTGGCTGCGGCATCTCGATGCCCTGTCAGCAAAATTAACCGAGTGCGACAATAATCCTGCTCCTAAATTGTAATTTGGTCTACCGACTCACTAAGTAAAATTTCATATTTAAACTCTACCTGAAAGCAGAGAAATTTGTCCCGTTAGATGTAACCAGCGAGCGAGGTTCGGTGCGATCGCTTGTCGCACAATGGATTCTGAAGGCGAACACAGATAAAGTCTGCAATCCTTGAGACTTTAACAACCGAACTAAAAAGAGGTACCGATCCATGTTTTTTCACAAAAAAGAATTAATGTCTGCGGTCAGAGTAGACGAAGCAAACCCCCGTTTTGCCCAATTGCTGCTAGAACAGTTTGGCGGAGCAACAGGAGAACTCACAGCAGCTTTGCAATACTGGGTGCAGTCATTCCACTGTGAAAATGCAGGGATTAAGGATATGCTTCAAGATATTGCCCTCGAAGAATTCAGCCACTTAGAAATGGTGGGGCAACTCATAGAAATGCACACCAAAAACGTTGACCAAACAGAAGCTTACAAAAGCACATTGTTTGCCGTGCGTGGTGTAGGCCCACACTTGTTGGACAGCCAAGGTCAAGCTTGGACGGCAGCTTATATCAACGAAGGCGGGGATGTGGTGCGCGATTTGCGCGCTGATATCGCTGCGGAAGCAGGAGCTCGCCAAACCTACGAAGAGTTGATTAAACTAGCACCGGATATGGGAACGAAAAAGACCCTGCAGTTTCTGCTGACTCGCGAAATTTCTCACACTCAAATGTTCATGAAAGCTCTGGAATCGCTGGGCAAACTTACCGATCCGATGTTCGGCAATATTCCGCCAGATTCCACTGTGGATCTCTACTTTAACTTGTCCACAAATGGCAAGGATGAACGCGGCCCTTGGAACTCGGAACCTACTTTTAAATACATTGCCGATCCCGCTCCCAAAGGTTAATTTGAGAGTTGTTTAGGGTGTGTGGCTTAGAAGATTTAAGCCCAGTATTAAGTAATTTTTAAGCCGCGCACCTTCTTTTGTAAGGTGGGCGGCTTAGAAGATTTAAGCCCTGTGTTGAGTAATTTTCAAGCTGGGTACTTTGCTTTAGTTGTTACAGGTGGGTGACTCGGAAGCTTCAGGTTGAGGGTTGAGTATTTTTCAAGTCACGCGCCCAACGGTGTTATAATTATTTGAAATCCCGATCGAACATTAACATCAAATCCATATTGAAATTGCGATCGACCTATTTATTAGTCTCTCACGGCAGCCGCGACCCCAGACCCCAACTAGCTTTGGAAAACCTAGGTCAACTGCTGTCTCAAAATTTGGCTGACTCCTTCCCCACAGTAGCAACCGCCACCTTAGAACTCGGGCCCGCACCGCTGCACGAACAAATTTGCAGTTTTGGCGAACGTACCCTGTCGCTGGGACTGACAGAATTGCAAATCCTGCCTGTATTTTTATTGCCGGGAGTTCACGTCGCCGAAGACATACCGGCAGAGGTGGAAATTGCCCAAAAAACTTTTGGTGACAAGCTAAAAATTGCATTGCGCCCGCATTTAGGTTCCCAGGAAGCAGGCTTAACACAATTGGTAAAAAGTCAGATGCAAGAGGTGACTTTTCTCCCCAATCTGCTATTGCCAAAATGGATTTTATTATCTCACGGCAGCCGTCGCCCCGGAGGTAACTCGATTGTTGAGGAAATCGCTAGCAAACTCGGTGCACAGACAGCTTATTGGTCGGTAAAGCCGAGTTTGTCAGAGCAAATTGACAGTTTGGTTCGTGGTGGACAGCAGCAAATAGGGATTGTGCCATACTTCTTATTTAATGGAGGAATTACAGATGCGATCGCCAAAAATGTCGCACAGCTAAAGCAGCAATTTCCTGCGGCGGAACTTCATCTCGCAAATCCTCTAGGCGCAAGTGTACAATTAGCAGACTTAATTGGGAATTTAATTCAAAAATGAACCCCAGAGGCAAAGCAGAGGTAAAGGAAGACAGAAAAATGTCTTTAGGTAAAGTGTATTTAGTAGGTGCCGGGCCTGGAGATCCGGGTTTGATGACGTTAAAGGGAAAAGCTCTTTTAGAGTGTGCGGATGTCGTGATTTACGACGCTTTAGTCAGCCCTCAAATTTTGGCAGTAATCAATCCGCAAGCAGAACGAATTGATGCCGGAAAACGCAAAGGCCGTCACTCGTTAATGCAGGACGAAACAACTCAGTTAATGATCGAAAAAGCTCAAGATAATGCGATCGTAGTTCGTCTCAAAGGCGGTGATCCATTTATTTTCGGGCGCGGTGGCGAAGAAATGGAAGAGTTGGTAAAAGCTAGAGTTGCGGTGGAAGTCGTTCCCGGTGTAACTTCTGGGATTGCGGCCGCTGCTTATGCGGGAATTCCTCTCACACATCGATCGTACAGTTCCTCTGTCACCTTTGTCACCGGTCACGAATCAGCGGGAAAATATCGACCGGAAGTAAATTGGCAGGCGATCGCCCGCGGCTCGGAAACCATTGTAGTATACATGGGAATCCACAATTTGCCTTACATTATCGGTCAGTTAACAGCAGCCCAATTGAGTGCAGAAACGCCAATAGCGTTAGTGCGCTGGGGAACGCGGCCGGAACAAGAAGAATTGATCGGGACTTTGGGTACAATTGTAGAGCAAGTTGAGGCGATCGGATTTTCAGCACCTGCGATCGCGGTAATCGGAAATGTTGTCAATTTGCACTCGATATTGTCTGGCTGTCGGCCAGTTTCTCAGACTGTAGATTGACACTCCCCTGGCTAAAGCCGAGGGGATTCTTGTTTCGCAGAATCGACTTGCTGATGCAGAATTACTTCAACATCAGTAGCGGTCAATTCTCCACAAGCGTTCGGATCTCTGATCCAAGTTCCGGTGTGCCCCACCGTACTCAATCCGCGACTCAGGATATTTTTAGCTGCATTCCAATCCCTATCAAGTACGCATCCACTTTATGTCATTGCTCACTCTTAAGCGTTAGCTTTCGCGCTCTATTATGGGTGATTGCACAAAGGTGACTTGAGTCTAGGATCTGTCTATTCCAGCCTCACTTGGGCCCCCCACAAATCTTGCGGGAGAAACACTCTGTCGGTGGGTAGGGGAGCAACTGGGGCCGTGAGGGTAAATTGACCCGCTTCAATTTGCTGCTTCAATTCCAATGCTACTTGCCGCGAGAGAAACATACTCGCAAGGGGGGCCGCCCGCACCGGTTTGCCCTCGATGAGAATTCGACCAGTTTTTAATTGAGCATAGCTGACTAAACCGAATGTGGGACGAACGCGCCGGGGGATAGAGAAATCTACCACCGGCGCTACTATTTTTTTGTCTGATACTGCACAGTTGGCGACGACTGTTTCGTTTAAGACTGGAAACGGGATGCCGACTCCCAGCATCAGGGATGGGCCGTAGTTTTTGAAGTAGCAGCCGCGCACCCATTTGGAGTTCATCTGTTTGGCATCGCCGATGAGTGCGAGGGTGGCGGCTGGGCCGATGGGGGTGCCGTTGGGCTGGCGTTTTTGCAGCGGGAAGTGCTGGGTTCCTTCCCAGGTGATGTAGCCCTGAGCGCCTCCGAGCCAGATGCGGGTGCCGATGCCGATTAGTTGGAGGTGGGGGTCGTTGAGCAGGGGAGACATGGCTCCCAGGCTCGAATACACGGCGTTGCCGAGGTTTGGTTGCAGGGGGCCGAGGTAGGTGAACAGCGGACGATCGCCCCCGTTGACTCCAACAATAAAGTTTTGATATGCGTTGCGGGGATTGAATAAATAAAACTGGTTGATGGTATCGCGGGTAATCGTGGTTTCAAAGGAGGCGCGGGGGTAGCAGTCTGTTACTTGTCCGAGGGCGCGCAATTGTACGGGCTTGCCGGCGATTAAGTCTTCGATGACGTGTCCGCCTCCCCGTTCCCGGGATTCTTCGCCGTCTTCGGCTACTTGGGTGGCTCCCAGGTACAGGTCTACTGCCCCGAAGCCGGAGTAGGCTAAAACGCCGTCTAGCCAGCACTGGCGGATTTTTATCGGGGGGTCGGTATGGCCGAGGTTGATGATTGCACCGGAGGATTCCATGGGCTCGAAGGTGCCGGTGGTAATCACATCGACTTCTTTGGCGGCTTGGGTAATGCTGGTTTCTTGAACTCTAGTTTTGAGTTCTTCGATTGTCCAGACTGTGGCTTTGCCTTGGCTGATTTTATCGTTGATTTCGTCGATCGATCGCATAAGACTATTTTAGATTTTATATTTTAGATTTTAATGTGATGGAATGTCGATCGAGCGAATGCTGTTTTGGCGATCGACCTCGGTTTGAAATGAAAGCAAGAAATTATAACGGATATTAAGGATAATATCATAATCAGACTTAGGCTAAGAAACCCGGTTTCTACGAAAATATTGGGTTTGGTCACGATAAATCTGGTCAGCAACCAGGTTTCTGAGGATGATTGCGTAAGTCCTACCTAAATAAAATAAGGATCACTCACCATGACTCAAGCGATATTAAAATCACTCACCTTCGCTGAATTTATTGACTGGTATCCTGAAAATTAGGTAAACCGTTACGAACTGCATAATGGAACTCTTGTTGAAACTCCTAAAGCAACCGGATAACCTTCTGAAGTAGTCGGCTTCCTCTATCTGAAGCTAGGGATTGAAATCGAGTGGCTAGGGTTGTCCTACTTCGTCCCCAAAGAATGCGTGGTCAAAGCTGATAACGAGCTATCTGGTTACGAACCGGATGCGAGCGTTTTGGACAGGCAAGGGACGGACAGCAAACCGACATCGAAAAACCAATCTATCATTACAATGGGTAGTTCTGTCCGGCTAATTGTCGAGGTAGTCAGTACCAATTGGCGCGATGATTACGGCTACAAATTGGTTGATTACGAAGCTTTAAGGATTCCTGAATACTGGATTGCGGACTATTTGGGACTTGGCGACAGACGCTATATTGGCAATCCTAAACAACCTACTTTTTCTGTTTGCCAGTTGGTTGACGGTGAATATCAAGTCTGTCAGTTTAGAGGGAACGAGCGGGTTTTTTAGCCCACATTTCCGAATTTGATTTTGACGGTTCAACAGATTTTTTTTCTCGCAGAGATGTGGTAGAAAATGCGAGGATGTGAAGATAGTTAGTCTAGGGTCATCCCCCACAAAATCCCTAATTTTGTAGGAATACTTTTATCATATAACTGGGAATGAATAAACACTTCAGTCCTTACAAACCTTAATTATTTATGTTCAGGAGCGTCATTTTCTGCTGGCTCGGGGATGTCGGGTTTCTGTTCTGGTAAATATTTTTCTGGCAGGCTTTCGGTGACTCCTATAGAGTCTTGTTTTTCATGGATGGCAGAATCGATTGCTGCTAAGGTTTTAGGGCTGGCACTCCACTGGTTGAGAATATCTTTAATGAGGGCTTCCCTAATCCAAACTTGAGCTACAACGGTGAGTGGGAGGGCTAGCAATAAGCCTAAAAATCCAAAGAAGGTGGCGAAGAATACTTGAGCTATTAATGTTACTGCTGGCAGCAGTGATACTTGCTGTGCCATGACGTAGGGGGTGAGGACGTTGCTTTCAAACTGTTGAATTAGAAAGTAAAGGATTAGGACAAAACCGGATTTTAAGGGAGAATCTAAAAGTGCGATCGTCATTGGCGGGATGACGCTCAGAGTGGGGCCTATATTGGGAATTAGGTTAAGAAATCCTGCTACTACAGCGTGAGCTAGGGGTAGGGGAACTTGCAAGACCGACAGACCAATTAAGCTCAAAAAAGCAATCACACTCATGCTAATGAGAGCGCCGATGACCCATCGACCGAGAGCTATTTCGCATTCATCTAAGATGCCATCGACTCGTCGCCGATAAAAAGAGGGAAATAGTTGGATGAATGCTTTGCGGTAAGATAGAGGTTCTGCTAATGTCATCAAGGTCAAAGCTATGACTAGCAAAAAGCTGAGAATAACGCCTAATGTGTTACCAACAAAGGCTCCTGCACCGCCGACGAGTTGGTTAAATAAAGGTTGCAGTTGTTGCATGATGTCGTTAACATCAAGATTTGGTAGCCGCTGGTCAAATTGTCCTGAAAAGCGACCCTCAAATTGATCTATCCACTGATTTAATCTTTCTATTCCTTGAGGGGCTCTTTGGGTAAGTTGTTGAAACTGTTGGGTAAAGGGCGGTACAATTATCAGGAATAAGCCTACGAATACGAGGATTAGGAAGCTAACTGATAAGAGTACAGCGATCGATCTTTTGAGTCCGAATTTTTGCAAGTAGCGTGCTAGTCTGTTTAAGGCTGTGGCTAAGACGACGGCGGCAAACAGCAGCAGTAGGGCCTGCCTGATTTGCCACAGGATGTAACAAGATGCGATGAGGGCTAATAAGCCCATCCACTGTCCTAGCTTCATTAGATTTTAGATTTGAGATTTGAGATTGAGGAATAGGGTATGGGGAATTGCTGCTTGGTAATTGCTCAGCAGCCCAGAAGCGATGAATCGCATCTCTACAAGATACCTTAGATGCGCGCGATCGCATCTTTAATCAGATACCCCTACTCGAACCTCAGCATAAGCAGCCTCCTCAGTTCCCTTTTGCGAACACCTGCTGCGCTGTCAGCTTCAATTCTGGGAAAGTTGGGGACTCAATAACCTCGCCCCCTCGGAACTGTTTGACTTGGTATTCCCCATCAATTAATTGGTAAACCGAAAAAGTAGGTTGCTTGGGGTTGCCAATAAACCGTCGGCCACCCAATCCTAGATAGTCTATAATCCAATATTCCTGAATACCCATCGACTCGTAGGCCTCTAGTTTGCGGGCATAATCATCCGCCCAGTTAGTGCTAGTTACTTCTACGATTAGCGGGACTGATGAACCCATCGTAATAATTGATGATTTCTCCCATCGAGGCTCGTTTCCCATTGCTTGCTCGTTGAGTACAATAATATCTGGTTCATACCCAGATTCCTCGCGGATGGGTTTGATGACAGATTCTTTGGGGATGAAGTACGGCAATTGTAGCCGTCTGATTTCAAAATTGAGATCAGCTACGAGAAAACCTGTCAGTTTAGAATGTTTGCCTGTTGCTTTTGGCATTTCAACAATCTCTCCATTGTGCAGTTCGTAGTGGTGTTCTGAGTTTTCAGGATACCAGTCAATGAATTCATCGAATGTTACTAATTCTGGTAGGGCTTGAATCATGGTGATGGCCTCAAGTTTGGTTGCGATGGTTGTGATGGGCAGGGATTTAGTTGCGTTTAGATAAGTGTAGCTCGATCGCGCTTCTCGATCGCACTTCTCGATTCTGTCTCTACTGCTGTTTTTGCGATCGCTCTTTCGAGGGCAGCCTTGTCCCTAGAATTGACCTTGAGTTGTATAATTAGGCATTGAGACTATTATGACAAGTCTCTACTGTGGCTGGATGTGGGTTTGGAATGTAACGAAAGGGCGATCGAACTTAGATATTGCACCATTGCGAATCAGTTTTTTAATGGCGGGCGAGACACCCCACAAGAAACTTGATATTTTGTGGAACAGGCATCTTGCCTGTTCTTCAGACAGGAAAGATGCAATGAATGAGGAGATTGCCAAAAACATTATAGCTTACCGCAGAAGTAAATCATAATTGTTTAAGATTATTTCAGTAGTTTGATGGAAGTTCGCATAATGACACAGACACTTTTACGACCACTAGACCAACGGTTCATTCATTCTGGGATTAGCTGGGAACAGTTCAAACTAATTGAACAGGGGTTTTCTGACTCCCCTGGAATCAAGTTGTTTTATTATAGAGGAGAGGTAGAAATATTGGCAGTTTCCCCCGAACACGAATTTTTTAGTAGGACAATTTGTACGCTGCTGGCTATCTACTGCGCCGAAAATGAAATTGAGTTTGCACCTACGGGAAGCTTTACTCAAGAAGAGGAAGGGATAGTGTCTGTACAAGCTGATGAATCTTATTTTATTGGCAGACGCATCACCCCAAATTCTCCTCCAGATTTATGTATCGAAGTAGTTTTTACTAGCGGTACTGTCAAAAAATTGGAACGCTATCGAGTGTTGGGAGTTTCTGAAGTCTGGTTCTGGGAGGATGGTGTATTGGCTATGTATCGCTTGGGTTCTGAGGGTTATGCTACAATTTCTGCAAGTTTTGTTTTGCCAGATTTAGATATTAATTTGCTGTGTCGCTGTTTGCTGATGGCTTCGAGTGTGGAAGCGATGAGGGAGTTTAGGAGGGGAATTGCTGGTTAGGGCGATCGCGCTTACAGCAGAGCCCACGTTTATGAAGTACACTCAAGAGCGATCTCGAATCCCGTAGGGACACCGCATTGTGCCCAATTGGTGCCAACTTAACCCGCTTTCCCACAGTCCGCCAGGGACTGAAGTCCCTGTCTAATAGCGAAAGTCCTCTAAAGAGGACTCAAGAACTCATTAGTCCTCTTCAGAGGACTTTCGCTTTGAGGCAGGGGTTTAAACCCCTGCCTGTGGGTTTGAGTTCAAGCTAGTAATTGTAGGGTGTGTCGCCATCAATAATCCCTAAAAACTATCGATGATTTAACAGCGACGCACCTTCTGAGCAGGGTCATTGTAAACGAACAAAACATTTATTGTGTAGCAATCTTTTGTCAAAATGGTATTACAACCCGTTAAAACACGATCTATGACCTACACTACACCAAAATTATTTAGCTTTGAGGAGTTTATCTCCCAATATGGGGATAATACACGCTATGAACTAATTGATGGAGAACTCAGAGACAGGTCACCTACTGGTCCTCACGAAGCTGTTGCCGGGAGCATTGCGGGTAGAATTTATGTCGAAATATTTCGGGATAACTTCAACTGGTTGGTGCCAAAAAATTGTCTGATCAAACCTCTATATGCTGAAGCCACAGCGCTGCGTCCTGACGTAGTTGTTTTAGATAAAGCAGAACTAAGTCAAGAACCACTTTGGCAAAAAGAACCAGTTATTTGTAACGGTAGTACCATTAAGCTTGTTGCTGAAGTGGTCAGCACTAATTGGCAAGATGATTATGCAAGAAAAGTGGAAGAGTACGCTTTTTTGAATATCCCCGAATATTGGATTGTGGACTTTCGGGGCTTGGGTGGTTGGCAATTTATCGGCAATCCAAAGCAACCGACTTTCACAGTCTGCCAATTAGTTAATGGTGCATACCAGCAGCAACAATATCGCTTGGGAGATACTATTTCTTCTTACTTGTTCCCAAATTTACAACTGAAACTCGACGACATTATGCCGACTTAAAAATCTAGGATCTCTCTTTTAGTGCCAGGGCGGTGTTTTCATCTATATCTCTACAGCAGCTAGTAGCCGTAGGGTGCGTCGCTATCGACCATCCTCAAAAAAGAGCGACAATCTCATAGCGACGCACCTGTTATTTTCAAGGGATTAGGAAACAACCCTCCGTTTCACTCTGCCCAACATTCTCAAAAACATTTATTAAGATTGCTTTAACTTTCAAGTCTTTCTCGAACAATTCGTTGATAAAAACTCTCTAAGGCTGTCACACAAATTTGATCGTCAAACAGATTATCTTGTCGCTGACTCATGCGTTGTGCAACATCTCGCCGCCACTCAGAATCTAAACCCAAGTTAACAGCAATTTGAATGTATTCCTCTTCATTTTGGGCAATTGTGTCGGTTACTCCCAGCATTTTGAGAAAGCTATAAGCGTGCAGTCCCCGCATAAATTCTCCCGGACAGGTTACTATAGGTAAATTACAGGCGATCGCCTCCAAAGACGTATTCCCCCCCGACCAAGTGAAAGTATCCAAGAAAACATCGGCAATAAAGTTAATTGCTATATATTCTTGTCGAGTTGCAATTGCTCGAAATACACAGTAATCTTCGCTGTCGAGATTAACAGCAGCAAAAGCCCGCTTGAGCCGTTCCCGCAACAGTTCACCGCGCGGAAAAATAAACAGAGCTTGCGGAACGCGCAGGGCAATTTCTGCTAATATAAAATCATATTGCGGTAAGTATTTGAAAGGCGCTTGGCAGCACAAATAAATGACTGCATCTTCTCCGAGGTCAAAATCTAAGCGACTATTGTTTAATTCTCCGACGGTTGGCTTTGGGTACGAAACGCCAATATTAGGCAATTTAACTAAGGTTTCTGAGTAATGCAATTCTGCATTTTCCGGTTCCATCAATTCGCTGGAAATAAAATAGTCAATGGTTGGCAGACCAGAGGTTACAGGATGTCCCCACGCGGAACATTGCACGGGAGCAAGGCGCAAAGCTGCTAATTGTATCGTTGGTGCATCCATGCCAATTTCAGGAAATACAAGAATATGCAATTTATCCTCAATAACTTGTTTGGCTACAGCTTCTAAGTCATGAGGAATGTGGCGAAATACATCACTATATTCGCAAAATTGTTCTGTAATTAAATCGGTATCATTACCTGTGTGGTAACAGTAAATTTCAATTTTGTGTGTATCGGCATAACGCAACCAGCCAGTTAACCATAAAGTGCCGCTATAAGAATACAAGTAACTGGAAATATAACCGACTCTGATTTTGCTATTTTCCAGCAGTGGAGGCATGGGTTGCGGTTGCACCCACTGGGGATAGTTGGCTGCCATGATTTGATGAACTAAATTGGCATATTTTGATTGTGATTCCACAACATTGTGGGCTTGATAGGCTAGGTAAAAATTAGTAAAACTCCTCAAACCGATGCAAGCATTTATTTTGTTTTCTGAAGTTATTAGAGATGTTTCACGAATTAATTTGTCTAATTCTATGACAAATCTATCTCGGTAAAAATGAATTTCTTCTAGTGTATTGTAAACTAGGGGCAATTTTAAGTGTTTTAAAAGTTTAAAAACGTATTCATTCGGCAGAATGTTGCCGGCTATTTCGGAGCTTGAAATAGCTTGTTTTGTGCGTCCGTTTTGCTGGGAAATTTTAATCAATTCAAAGTGCAGTTTTCCGGCTGTCGGGTAATGGCGAATTCCTTCTTCAAGAATTGCGATTGCTGCTGTGATTTGGTTGAGGTTTCGCCAACAATCGCTGAATTTCACAAATAGTTCTACATCTCCTATATGGGATTGTGAAAACCTTTGATAGTGCTTAATGGCTTCTTCATATCTTCCTTGACGGTAGAGTGCGTTGCCAAAGTATATCAACCGTGATGCTTGGGATTCAAGGGTTATATCGCTAAGTCTATCCTGTTCCAATACAGGAATTTTGTCAGCCCCGGATTCGGCTAGTGCTGTTTGGTTTTCCGC
>JARCMA010000182.1 GCA_030248405.1 Microcoleus sp. MP8IB2.171 | reverse complement strand
GGTCGTGGCTAGATGCTTGAGCTTTTAAACCGGGAGGGGTGGGAGTCAAATCTGGAAGTTTTTCTTTGATGTCGGAAATTTGGTCGGGAATAGTTTTCATGGGTAAAATGTTGTTCAATGTTTTGATTGCTATTTCAATGTAACAAGATGTGTAGGTTGAATTCGTCTTTCTAAAGGCAGAATCCGGCATTGAACTAAAGTCGCAGTTAAGCTGATTTGCTGGTTGTTAGCTGCGGTTGAGAGCGCTACATTTGTTGAGGTTGCTAGGAGGTAGCGGGCTGTGCTTAAAGTGGTTTCGATCGCATTTACTGCAGAGAATTTGAACTGCGCTCGCTGGTTTGATTCGCTATTTTATCAAACAATCACATTTTAGTCAATCCCAATTATTTTTAAATGAAATTTGCATAAGTTGTGCGTAACCTCCGGCGGAATTTTGCGGAAAAGTTTAAATGTTTCCCAGCAAGGTTTCTGGTAAAATTTGATAGTAAGAACAAGTATTTAAAGGTATGAATATGTCTGAGAAAGATGAAATTGCGGTGTCTAACACTTTGACTCCTGAAGAGCAAGCGGTGTGGGATGCGAAGGCGAAAGTTCGGGTACTGCTGAATTTGTGGGATTTGAGCGGCGGGAAGATTCCGGTTAAAAAGGGGGATTTGACTAAGCGGATTGTGCGGACTAATGAGACGAGTCAGAGATATGTGGGTGTGCTCGGTGAGTTGCAGGCAACTGGGGCGATAGAGTATTCGCTGGTAAATCGGGTGACGCGGGTGGAGTTGAGCGCGAAGGGGAAAGAGGTTTTAGCGCAGGGCTTGAAAAGTCGGGATTCTTTGTTTGAGTTTGATGGTTCTCAAATTGGTACTCGGCTGGGAAATTCTTTGTTGAAGTGGATTCGGCATCAGGATGGTGCGGCGAGTGTTGCTGTGGAGACGGGGAAAAAGGATGTAGGGGCGATCGCATCATACAACGATTTTAAGGCTGTGGCGATCGATGTGTACGATCGGCTGAACCGAGATTACAACTTTGATGATTTAGTGCCGATTTATCGGATGCGGCGAGAAATTGGCGAAAAAGTCAGCCGTTCTCAGTTCAGCGAGTGGCTGCTGGAAATGCAGGCTCAAGATATTCTCCAGCTAATAGGTGGCAGTGTAGAAGACAGCGCCCCCGACAAAATCGAAGATTCTATCACCACAAAAGTCAACGGTTTGCGCTGCTATGTCAAGCGTTTAACCTAATTAACTTGAGTTAGTAGTGCATTCGCTCCTTTATCTTCACACTCACACAAAACGATGAATGACTTTCACTCCTCAATCGCATATCTCAGTAAAGCTATTGCAAGTCAAAACCCTTTTGACAGATCGTTAATAGTCAGGAGCAATGATATTTGGAAGCCAAATTTTCCTGACGTTTCTTCTATCAATGCTCATGCCTCTGATGGTATTTTTCAAGCAATCGAGCAAATTCGTGCCGGGTATCGCACAGTTAGTGGCATCACGATCAGAGCTGAAAAAGGTCTAGGAAAAAGCCACCTAATCAGTCGGATTCGCCGCCGCCTTTTAGATGAAGGTGGCTCTTTCTTTGTTTATATGAGCGACGTAGATTATGGGAATTTAAACCGAGTCAACGCTAACTTTCTAAATACTTTGTCCTCAAGCCTGAAACAGATGGGTAACGAAGGCGTAATGCAGTGGCAAGAATTAGCAACTGCTTTGATCAATGAGGCATTAGGGGAAACTTACATACCTCAGCAGCTAGTCAAGCAATTTTCTGAGGAATTAGCTGAAAAGCCTAAATTAGTTGACGCCTTAACTACCAAAGTGCTTCGACTTAAGCCAAACATAGAAAATCCATATTTGATCCAGGCTATTCTGTGGACACTTTCTTTAGATAAAGTGAGTTTTGCAACCAACTGGCTATCTGGAAGAGCCTTGGCACAGGCACAAGCTGATGCAATGGGTTTGCCAAATTCTACAGAAGAGGATAAAGAAGGCGAAGCATTGCAGACTGTTTGCCAAATTTTAGACTTAATCGGTGATTATAGAACTCTAGTAATTGGCTTTGATGAGTTAGAGAGTGTAGATCGGAATGAAGCTGGTTTCAACAGGGCGCAGGTCGTCGCACTCTTAGTAAAAGACCTGTACGGTAAAATTAAACGAGGTGTCTTAATGACAGCTATGTTTGATGAAACTTGGTTTAACATTAGATCATTACCGCAGGCAGAGTCAGTCACAGCTAGAATGGGTGAAAAGATTTTTGATTTAAAGTATCTCAATGCTGATGATGTAGTGACTCTAGTTTCTCAATGGCTCGAACAATTTTATGACAGTAAAGATTTAATTCCACCTGATCCTGTTTATCCTTTTGATGAAGGTGAACTGAGAGAACTGGGAAAAGAAAAGTTAATTGTCAGAAAGGTTTTAGAGGAGTGTGCTAAGAATTGGAAAGTGCCCGGTGCTCCTCCACCGCAAACCGCACCAGATCCACTCCATCAAGTTGAACTTGCTTTTAACAACGAACTGAATGCACTTGAGGAAACAATCGAGAAATATTTTGAGGATAGCAGTATTTTAGCGGAAGCTCTATATTTTGGCTTGCTGGCACTAAAAGGCAAGAGTGTGGAAAAAGTGCAAGTTGAGGAGATTGAAAAGGTACAAACTAAAGCTGCAGACAGAGGTTATCTCCACTTTAGAATTCGAGGCAAAGAAAATGGAAAATCTGTTAAGATAGTAGTAGCAGTTGTTCAAGAATCTGGGGCAAGATTTGTAAGTGCCGCATTAAAGCGATTAATTGATTATCAAAAGTTTGATATGACTCGCGGTTGTTTAGTTCGTTCTAAAGATGTTAAACCGAATACTGTAGGGAAACAGTGTTTAGACAAACTTCTTTCTCAAGAACTAGGTGGAGAATTTGTCAAGCTTGCAAGTGAAGATATCAAGCCTCTATTAGCCATTTATTTGGTCAACAAGGCTTGCACAGATTACGAGCTAACCGAAGACCAAATACAGCAGTTTATTGTTCAGAAAAAACTTGCTAGTGAAAATTATCTAATTTGTGAAATTCTTAGCGATCCGTCAGGTCAGATTCCTGATGGGTTGGCTCCTGAAAATAAACCTCAAATTCCGTCCCTACCTAATACAACTGAAATTAACAACCTCAACGAAGCACTGGATAAATTATTAGGTCAAATAAGTGGATGAGTTATTCTGTTTTTGTTGATACGGCTTTGCAGTTACCTGCGCCAGATGTGGAAGCCTTAATCGAAGGGCGAGTTATTGCAGCCATGCCTCGAATTTTCATCGAGCCTGGTCGGTCATTTGCACTCTATCCAGTCGATAATTCTAATATCTCCTTGATGAAACCTAAGCAAATGAGCTTGTTTCCAGAGTTAGGGCAATTAGAAATCCCCCTGGTAATGTTTGATAAAGTTTCGATCAAAGCTTGGGCTAAATGCGAATTGTGCCAAATACTAAACGATGCTGAATCATTAGAGGCTTTGTCGCAGTTAACAGTCTGGAAAACAGAGGCTTTACAGCAAACTCTCCTGCAACGACGTTATATTTTTGTAACTCATCTTCGCGTCTATCTGCTACCTCAGCCGCTTGAAGTTCCGGTGCATCCCAGCGGTAATTTTGTATCTTTGCCAAAATCCCTAACTGTGACTGATTCAACTCCTGTGTTGAGCGAGTCTATGTTTGCCAAACGCCGTCAACAACTGGAAAAACTAGAGCCTCCCGAACATCCAGAATTGGAAGAGTTGCAAAGTGCATTAGTGCATTTATCCACCACCAATCCAAAGGCAAAACAACTAGACGCAGAAATCAAAATCTTTCTAGGTTGGAGTAGCGATAAGCCTGTAAAACCAATCAAACCGGATTTAGCTTGGATAAATACCATAGCAGCTTTGGGAAATCGCAGTAAACAACTAGATACAGACAAAAGCAACTATCAAGCAGGAACAGACTTTGAAATTGTAGTGCGCGATAGCCTTGAGTTTTTGGGATTTACCATAGATTATGCTCACAAAGGTGGTGCTGGTGGCTTAGATTTATTATGCTCAAAACCTTACCCCTTAGTTGGCGAGTGCAAAGCAGGTAAAAAAATCCCTAATCATACAGCAGTTCAATTGCTGAATTTAGGAACGCTACGGCTCAAAGATGCAGAAATGCTCAAAAAAGCAACTAAGTTGATTATTGGCCCTGGCGTTCCAACTACTCAACTTATGGATGCAGCAAAATTACACGGTATGGCAATTATGAACCCTGAAACGCTGGAAAAACTGGTTAAACTTCAAAGCAACTATCCTAATTCGGTGGACTTATTTAAACTGAAAGAATACTTAAAACCGGGACAATCTGATGATGAAGTTGCTAAATATATTGAGCAAGTTGAACAAGAAATTAAAGTGCGATCGCACGTTCTTTCTATTCTGAAAAAATATCACGAAAATTCTGGTTTTGAACGAGCAAGTGTGGATGTTCTTAGCGGCGCGTATTCAATGTCTAACCCACCGCAGAAGTTGTCTCGCGAAGAGTTGCACGAAATGTTAGTAGAACTTTCTTCACCGCTGACAGGTTATGCAGGGCGAATTAAAGGCGAGGATTTAGGGCGCGATCGCTTTTATTTCCTGCGCGATTTGCCGATCGATGATTGAGATACGTGAAAAGCGATTCCCTACCCTTCGGGAATCTATGCGGGGAACGGGATAGCTTCGCCGCGCGTACTTCACCCAATATCCTAAACAGAATCAGGATCTACGCCCAACTCCCGCAATCTCGCCGCCAATCTTTCAGCCTTCTGCAATCGCGCTTGTTCTTCCTTAATCAACCCTTCCACCAATGGCGGACATAATATTTCATTGACAGATAATCTCAGATTGGGAAATACTACAGATACCATTTCCTCACCAGGCAAGTAATTTAGTTCTGTATAAATGTCATCACCTTCGAGAAATGCCATAACTCGCACCCGCTGTCTATTTTCGGCTGGATCGACAATCACGTATTCCGGCACGTTAGCTTGTTCGTACTCTCCTCGTTTAGTTATATAATCTGCCCGCCGATCTTTGCTGACTACTTCTATTACTAATAACGGCGTTTCGTCAAAGTCAAGGATGCCGGAACCGGGTCTTGCTAAAGCTTGTTGCCACAAACTTTCTGTGCAGACAACTACATCGGGAATTCGAGATGTCGCATCTTCTGTTCTGACTCCTACAGAAGTTTTTACGACTAAATCAAGATTGTGTTCAGCTAGGTAACGCTGCAATTTGTAAACCCAAAATTCGCAGATGCTTGTGTGTAATGCGCTAGCCGTTGCCATTGGTATTAATTTGCCTTTGTACAGTTCATATTTTACATCATCATTGCTTTGATAAACTTTGTACTCTTCAAAAGTTAATGTGCCCGAAGTATCGAGCACTTTTTCTTCGACTGCTGGCACAACAGATTGAGACATATATTTTTACCGATCTCGATAGTTTGCTATTAGACTCAATTTTGATTTTAACACTCAAGCTCTTAGTTAGAAAAAGTACGGCATAGCTTAGCAGCGCGTACTTCATCCCATATCCTACAGAGAATCAGGATCTACCCCCAACTCCCGCAACCTCGCCGCCAATCTTTCAGCCCGTTGACTCTCATCATCAGCCCGTTGACTCTCATCATCAGCCCGTTGACTCTCATCATCAGCCCGTTGACTCTCATCATCAGCCCGTTGGCGTTCCGTTGCAGCTTGCTGTCCAAGTTCCAGCAATTGAGCTTGTTCTGCCTTAATTAACTCCTCTACCAATGGCGGGTTTAGTATTTCATCCACTGATAAAATCAGATCGGGAAATACTACAGATACCATTTCCTCACCCGGCAAGTAATCTGTATATGTGTAACCATCTTCACCTTCAATCAATGCAAAAAGCCGGATTTTTTGCTTGCCAGTTTTAGGGTCAACAATGCAATATTCCGGTACATTCGCTAATTCGTACTCTCCGCGTTTAATCACGTAATCTTCGCGGCGATTTTCGCTGACGACTTCTACCACTAACAGCGGCTTTTCATCAAATTCGAGGATACCTGCACCTGGTCTAGCAGCAGCTTGTTCCAAAAGACTTTGAGTGCAGACAACTACATCGGGAATCCGAGATTTATCTTCATCGGTTCTCACTCCCAAGCCAGTTTTTACTACTAAGTCGAGATTGTGAGCGGCTAGGTAACGCTGCAACTGGTAAACTAAATATTCGCAAATTTTGATGTGTAAAACTGTGGCTGTTGGCATCGCAATTAATTTGCCTTTGTACAGCTCATATTTTACATCAGATTCTCCTTGATAAACTCTGTATTCTTCAAAGGTTAATGTAGGCGAAGTATCGAGCTGTTTTTCGGCGACTGCTGGCACAACAGATTGAGACATATATTTTTACCTATCCCGATAGTTTGCTATTAAGTAGGTGGGTACAAATAAACATTAGATGGAGAGGGCGGGTTTTGCTTTTATCCGATCGCTTATATCCTAGATTCTTAGCTAAACCCGACCCTACAATATACTATTGTTTTTTTGGCAATGACCTACTTATACTCAACTTTAATTTTAACACTCAATGTTTAATTCACCATTTGGGCGATCGCCTCAATAAGGCCGTAGCTGCCTCACTGTCGAGAGGTTTAGAGAAAAAGTACCCCTGACCGTACTCGCAGCCGATCGCCCGCATTTGAGCCAATTGGACGGCGGTTTCGACCCCTTCTGCCACTACCTCCATCCCCAAACTGCGGGCTAGCATGACGATCGCCCGCACGATTTCCAAATTTTCGCCTGTTTCTCCGACGCGGCTGACAAAAGAGCGATCGACCTTCAAAATATTAATCGGGAACTTGTGCAAATAACTCAGAGACGAATAACCAGTGCCGAAATCATCAATACACAGCCCGATTCCCAACTCTCTCAACTGCGAAAGCATCGCCGCCGCCGCTTCCCCATCTTCCATCACCACAGTCTCAGTAATCTCCAACTTCAAACAGCGAGCGTCAACACCAGTTTCCTGCAAAACTTGCTTAATTTGTTCGATCGACTCCGGTTCCGAAAACTGCCTCCCGGAAAGATTTACTGCTACAGTCAGTCGCGAATTTCCCACAGGTAAATTCAAACTCTGCCACTTAATAATTTGGCGGCAGCTTTCGTTCAAAACCCACAAACCCAAAGGCGTAATTAACCCTGTTTCCTCCGCCATCGCAATAAATTCCATCGGGGAAACTAAACCCCGTTCCGGGTGCAGCCAGCGCACCAGCGCCTCAAATCCGATAACTGAACCAGTTTTTAAACAAACGATCGGCTGATAATAAACAGTAAAAGGACATTCCAATTTTAAAGTAGTCAATTGTGACTTCGGACGCTCCAATCTCCGATCGATTTCACTCGTCGGCGAGTTTTCCGCCGCCGTCCCACAGGCAAAATCCACTATCGAATATTTCAAATTTAGTTCTTCAACCGACTCCCGCAAATCGTGTTCCAAGTGCATCAAAGCCACAGCCCGAGTGTGCATCGCACTGGTAAAAACTTCGTAGCGAGCTTTACCTAGAGCTTTTGCCCGGTACATCGCAATATCAGCATCGCGCAAAATATCTCCTGGCCACTGATATTTGTCGGTACTTAAGGCAATGCCGATGCTAGCAGTAATTAAAACTTTATGACCTTCCAAATAAAGCGGTCGTTCGATCGTTTTGAGAATTTCCTTTGCTTGGGCGATCGCCTCATCAACACCGTGAATTTCTTCCAGCAAAATCACAAACTCATCTCCCCCCAGACGAGCCACCGTATCGCCAGGGCGCAAACAAGTCAAGAGACGGCGACCCACAGCCACCAACAGCCGATCGCCCGTGCGGTGTCCCTGACTGTCATTAATCACCTTAAACCTGTCCAAATCGAGAAACAGCACCGCAAACTGATAGCTCGGATGCCGTTGGGCGCGGGCAAAAGCTTGCCCCAACCTGTCAGTCAACAAAGCACGGTTCGGCAACTCTGTCAGCGCGTCGTGTAAAGCATCGTGCGACAATTGGTCTTCAGCCGCCTTGCGCTCAGTCACATCGTGACAGTTGACCACAATTCCCCGCACCGAAGGTTCGTTGAGCAAATTCGTCGCCACCGCTTCCAACACGCACCAGGAACCGTCCTTGTGTTGCACTCGGTATTCCGCCATTCCCAGGCTAACTTTCGGCATTTGCATGACACCTTTGAACACTTGATCCACTATCAGCAATTCGTCAGGGTGAATCAAGTCAAATATAGACCGGCCGAGGACTTCCGCCGTCGGGTAGCCCAAAATCCGCTCTAGGGAAGGAGATACATAGCGGCAAAAGCCTTTCTCGTCGAGAATCACAATAATGTCTCTAGCATTTTCAATCAACGATCGAAAGCGCTTCTCGCTTTGCCGCAGCTCTTGTTCCGTGCGCTTGCGATCGGTAATATCGGTATTCATGTAAATCAGACCGACAATTTTCCCTGTGGGGTCTTTAATAGCATCGGCCCGCAGCAACACTTGCAAAGTTTTACCGCTTTTAGTGCGGTTGGTAATTTCACCAAACCAAGAATAACCTTGGGCGATCGTGTCGAGTACCTCCCTGGCGACTGCGGGGTCAGCAAAAACTGCCGATATACCTCCGGCTAGTTTAAATTCCTCTGCGGTGTCCCATTCAAATAGCTGAGAAAATGCTTGGTTTTGATAAATGTGAGTGCCGTTCGCATCGCTGATGCCGATCGCGTCACTCGAACTTTCCACCGCCTTGCGAGTCAGCACCAGAGCTTCTTCTGCCAGCTTGCGCTCGGTAATATCAATCCCTACCAGACAAGCTGCTTTGCCGCGATCGTACTTTTGAGCCACAATCAAATAGTATCCCTCCGACTCTCCCCCGTCGGTTTGTAGCTTAACGTTGAGTTCTTTAACCGCTTCCGTAGCGTCGCCGGCAAAAAACTCCACCACAAAACAGTTAAAATCCGAACTAGCGCCCAGAAAACCGATATCTTGACCGACAAAAGCCGACGGTGGCAAACCGTGCAGTTTGGCTAAGTGCTGGTTAACCCCCAAATAGCGCAAATCCGAGCTAATCCAAGATACTGTTCCCGGAACTGCTTCCAAAATCGTTTGCAGTTGGTCGTTAGCTTGCTGCAATGCTTCGTGCACTTCTATGCGTTCCGACAAGTCAGACTGAACTCCTATAAAGTGAGTCAAATTAGCGCTATCGTCTCGCACGGGAGATAGCGACAATTTGCTCCAAAAAGGACTGCCGTCTTTGCGGTAATTTTTGATTGTTGCCTGGATTTCTCGACCTTGGCGCAAGGCGTCGCGGATCTTAGCTACAGTAGTTCGATCGGTATCGGGGCCTTGCAAAAATCGGCAATTACGCCCCAAGATTTCACTGGTGCAGTAACCTGTCATCCGTTCAAAGGCCGGATTGCAATAAATTATGGGACAATCGGGTGCATTGGCGTCAGCAATGACAATGCCGCTGCTAGTAGCGGCCAAGGCTCGATCGCGTAGCCACAGGGCTTCTGATGCAGAATGGCGATCGCCGACATCCCCCACTTCACCTAAATTAGAAATTGACTGGTTCTCCCGATCTCCCATCAGCCGAACTTTCAAGCAAACCTTTACAATTTCCGAGTTGTTTCTTACTCTAACGTTTTTCAGGACTCGCGCAACGTAAATTGTATCTGGGCATTTAAGTAAGCAGGATTTCACAGTATTGGTTAGTTGTATCCTTGCTGTTCGGCATTTAAAAAAGCACATCTTCACTTCCGCAGTGAAAAACCGTCTAT
>JARCMA010000020.1 GCA_030248405.1 Microcoleus sp. MP8IB2.171 | reverse complement strand
GCGATCGCCGATTTTGACTTCCGCATTGCCAGCATCTTCTATCTGATCATTAATGGCGATCGCTTCGATTATACCATTATAGCGATCGACATCATCAAAAAGATTGACTAAATGTTTGTTTTGGCGGCTGCACCAAATCTTCCACGCATCCTCAAAGATTAAACCGAGTATCGCAACCAAGTGGAGGGCGAACCAAAACAAATAAGCTCTAGGAAATATCGCCACCAGCAGCCAACAACTGATTAGAACCAAAACAATTAAACCGACTGTTTTCAAAGCTTCGCGGGCAAACTTAGTCGCTGTCGGCGGCCGGTATACGCGATCGGGCCCCGCGCCGGTGAGGTGCTTGAGCTCACCGAGAGTAATTTCTAATCCCTGAATGTCAGCTCGCATAAATCTTCATAAATATTTGTTAATTATAAAGTTTTGTAGTAGAACAAGGGGCTCGTCTACAATAAACCTAACACTTTTTTCAACCAAAACTGCACTATGTCTGTACGTCCTATATACCTCGACAATCACGCCACAACCCCCGTAGATCAACGGGTACTTGATGCGATGCTGCCGTATTTCACCGAACAATTCGGCAACGCAGCCAGTATCAACCACGTCTACGGCTGGGAAGCAGAAGCAGCGGTAAAACAGTCACGACAAATCATAGCAGAAGCGATCAACGCCTCCCCAGAAGAAATTGTTTTTACCAGCGGCGCCAGCGAAGCAAATAACTTAGCGATCAAAGGCATCGCCGAAGCTTATTTCAGTAAAGGAAAGCACATTATCACAGTAAAAACCGAACACAATGCAATTCTTGACCCCTGTACCTATTTGCAAAAATTGGGGTTTGACATTACTGTTTTACCCGTGAAAAGCGACGGGCTGATTGATATAGGCGATTTGATCAAAGCGATTCGGGCCGAGACAATTTTAGTTTCAGTGATGACGGCTAACAACGAAATTGGCGTCATCCAGCCGATCGCAGAAATTGCTGCAATTTGTCGCGGAAATGACATTCTTTTTCACACAGATGCAGCACAGGCGATCGGCAAAATTCCCCTCGACGTAGAGGAGATGAATATCGATCTAATGTCCTTGACAGCCCACAAAATCTACGGGCCAAAAGGGATCGGTGCTCTCTACGTGCGTCGCAACAAACCGAGAGTGCAGCTAGCGCCGCAAATGCACGGAGGAGGCCACGAACGGGGAATGCGATCGGGAACTCTCTACCCACCGCAAATAGTCGGATTTGCCAAAGCAGTAGAATTGGCAATTGCAGAAATGCCGTCGGAAACAGAACGAGTGGTTAATTTGCGGCAGCGTTTGTGGGAAAATTTGAGTGAATTGGGCGATGTTTTTCTCAACGGTCACGCTACGAAGAGATTGCCAGGGAATCTCAATATTAGTGTAGGCGGGGTTGACGGTCAAGCGTTGATGTTGGGTTTGCAACCGGCGGCGGCAGTTTCTTCGGGATCTGCTTGCACTTCGGCGAAAATATCGCCATCTCATGTTTTAGCAGCGATCGGGCGATCGGACAAATTAGCTTACGCTTCTATTCGCTTTGGAATTGGGAGGTTTAATACCGCTGCTGAAATAGATGCAGTGTCTCAACACGCGATCGCCACTATTCAATCTCTGCGTCAAGCTCAAAAAGTCATGAGTTAGATCATTCGGCGGTTGAAACCGCGTCTACACAAACGAAGTCCGCCTCCGCGGACTAAGAGATAAAGAGGGGTTAAAACCCGGATTTGGTATTAAAACTTTCCTATTTCTTCAGTCTGCGAAGGCGGACTTTGTTTGTGTAGTAGCGATTTCAATCGCCGAGTATAATTGGTATTAATCGTTTACTTAGAACCAAACACCTCACGCACCCGATAAATCGGTTTTCCCTGGGACTCGTGATAAGTCCGCATCATCACTTCCGCCAGCAAACCAAAACAAAATAACTGCACGCCAGTTAACAGCAAAACCACAGCCAAAATCAGCAAAGGACGATTGCCAATACTTTGACCAAAAGCCAATTTCAGGAAAGTCAAATAAATCCCTAAAACCGTTCCCAACGTCATAGAACTCAGTCCAAAAAGTCCAAAAACGTGCATCGGTCGAGTCAGGAACTTTTTCATAAAAGAAATAGTTAACAAATCCATCAACACCCGAAAAGTCCGCCAAATTCCGTACTTACTTTGACCGAAACGGCGGGCGTGATGTCGCACCGGCAGTTCTGCAATTCTCGCCCCTTCAATAAACGCCAACGCTGGCAAAAAGCGGTGCAATTCCCCGTACAGATTCAAGTCTGCTACCAACTCGGATTTATAAGCTTTCAAAGAACAGCCGTAGTCGTGCAAAGTTACGCCTGTAACGCGACCAATTAACCAGTTAGCAATTTTAGAAGGAATCAACCGACTAATAGTATTATCCTGCCTATTTTTCCGCCAGCCACTCACTAAATCGTAGCCTTCATCTAATTTTGCCAACAATAGCGGAATATCAGCCGGGTCATTTTGCAAATCGCCGTCTAGGGTAACAATAGCACGACCAGTTGCGCGATCGAAACCTGCCGACATCGCAGCAGTTTGCCCGTAATTGCGCCGCAAAAGCACAGCAGAAAGGTCATCGCGACTGCTGGCTAACTGCTTGAGAAGTTCAGCAGAACCGTCTTTAGAACCGTCATCTACACAAATAATTTGATAGCTGAGTCCCGATGGTTGAATCGCAGAGGCGATCGCCTCAATCAAATGAGGCAAACTTTCCACCTCATTATACACTGGTACTACCACCGAAACATCGAGAACAATCTCATCGGCAGCCTGCTGTGCAGCCAATTTTTCCAAAAATAATGCAGCGTCCATTGTTTTGTTAGATAACATCAGTAATCATTAGTCATTGGTCATTAGTCATTGGTCATTAGTCATTAGTCATTGGTCATTAGTCATTGGTCATTAGCCATTAGTTAACAGTCAACCGTCAACCGTCAACCGTCAACAACTAACTAGGTTGATAACTTGCCACAACTTTACCATATCCGCGCAATTGCTGGTAATAAGCTTGACTAACTGCATCGCCCTTTTCCGACAAAACATCAATACCGATACCGTCGCGACCTTGGGCTTTTCCCGAACTGTGAATGTAGCGATCATCTCCGAGATATAATCCTACGTGAGTTGCTTTTTCCGCTGTACCAAAAAAGACTAAATCTCCCGGTTGTACATCACTAATACTAATAGGCTTAGTAAAACCTTCCTGCTGATAAGCATCCCTCGGCAACCAGATGCCGGCAGCCACAAAGGCAGCTTGCATTAATCCCGAACAATCATAATTTGGCCCGACTGTACCGCCCCAAAGATAATAATTGGATTGGTGCATAGCCTCGTGAGTAAAAGTAATTGCGATCGGCAATTTTTCTCTAATTTCTGCCTCAGAAAGCACCAAAGGATGATACAATGTTTCTGTGACTTCGAGCAACTCAATATCTCGAATATCCAACCAGCCGGGATAATCGTCTTCGCACAGCCGCACCATCACAGCGTTTGTATCTAAGTTTACATCGCTCGAACTCTGGTTGAGGACGCGCAAATGCCGCCCCAAGGATGCTTGAGTTGCCAAAGCATCGCACTTTGGGGAATCGTAAATATTTATGTGCGATCGCGCGCGGTACTCCACACCATCAGATAATTGATAATTGACCATTGCTAATTGCTAATTGTTTGCTGTTAATTGTTCGCACTTAACGATTTATTGCCATTAGCCACTAGCCGTTAACCGTTAACCGTTAGCCATTAACATGACATTTTTCCACAAAGACGAACAATTAGAAACCCTCGGCACTAGCATTATAGACGCAGCCCAGGCAGAATTTACAGGATTAACGGGCGATCGCACAGCCATTACCTGGATAGTCTACGATCCACCGGTGCGAGTCAACACAGGCGGAGCCCTCAGCGCCCAAGAATTTTGGAAATATCAACCGCGAGGCTTTAGCGCTAGAGCTTCCGAACGAATTTATCCAGCCAGCATCGTCAAATTATTCTACCTCGTGGCCATCTGGGAATGGGCGCAAAAAGGCATGATTCAAACATCGCCAGAATTAGAACGCGCCGTCCGAGATATGATAGTTGATTCCAGCAACGATGCCACCAGTTTAGTAGTAGATGCCCTCACCGGTACAACCAGCGGCCCAGAATTATCACCAGGCCCCTTTGAAACTTGGAAACAGCAGCGAAACCTCGTCAACCGTTACTTTCAATCATTAGATTGGCCGGAATTACAAAATATTAACGCCAATCAAAAAACCTGGTGTGACGGCCCCTATGGTCGCGAGCGAGCATTTCTGGGAGAATTAATGGAAAATAGAAATATGCTAACCACAAATGCAGCGGCGCGTTTGCTGCACAGTATCATCGGCGGCGTAGCTGTTTCTGCCCAAGCATCGCAAGAGATGATGGGTTTAATGAAACGCAGTTTAGAACCAGCAGAATTAAAAGCTGATCCAGAAAATCAAGTTACAGGTTTTTTAGGTGGTGGATTGCCAGAAGATGCAAAATTGTGGTCAAAAGCAGGGCTGACAAGTCAAGTTCGTCACGATGCTGCTTATATTGAAGTACCGGGTTTGCGGCCGTATTTGTTGGTTGTATTTACCGAGGGGAAAGACAATAGCAAGAATGAAGAAATTTTACCTTTTATCTCGTGGCAATTTGTCGAAGCGATGAAAGTGCTTAATTAGATTTAGGTTTGTAAATTGAAAACTATATACACAGATGCCCGACTTCTTTAACAAGTCGGGCATCTAACATCGTCAACTGTCAACGCTAACTTTTTAATTGAACTTGCTCCATCATTCGTTGATCTTGTTGGCTGTGAAAACGATGAGTTGAGGAAAGTAATTCTTCTTTGCTAACTGGCGTTCTTCTTAGGGTATCTAAAGGAACTAGAAACTCACCTTTTTGAATTTGAATTTCCAGTGCATCAATTACAAATCTTACATCCAAAAAACTGGCATCTTCGTAGTCATTATCTTCATAACGTTTAATTTGTTCTTCTTTCAGTCCAGCTAAATCTGCCAATTCTTTTTGGCTTAGCTTAGCTGCCAGGCGAGCTTTAATCAAGATTTGGGGTAAATAATCAATATCATCAAGTGTTAATACTATTGGGGTGTCGCTATCATGAGATGTAAGCCTGTCATATTCAGCAATTTCTGACTTTAATTTATCCAACTGACATTTTAACGAACCTCTGATAAGTTCCCAGCCATCAAAGTCATTTTTTATTCGAGCTTCATCTCTTTCTATTGCGCCAAGAGATTCTTCAAATTCGACCGCAAGCTGCTGACTAAATTTATACTCTTTTTCATCTTTAATCATGGTTCCACCTCACTAAATCTATAGCAATAATTCCTTTTCTATTTTGCTTTCTATCTCGTCCAAACAACTCAAAAGAATCTATTCCATAATTGCCGACTGGTTGGTCGGACGGAAAGATTTCACCTTTGTATTTAGCTTTTTGTCCGGCGCGGTCATAATAATTCAGCAATTTAGGAGCTTGACTCCTGAGATAGTTTATATCCACATCTTCTCTATCCCAACAGGCATCAAAATCTCCTGGGTTTGGTTTAATGGTAACAAAGCTGCCGTTGATATAAATTGTCCGGCAACCACCTGCTTTGAGTTGCTCCATTGTCATTCGCAGTCCGCGCATTAAACGCAACCTCAGCTCGTTGCTTCCAAATCGTTCTACAAATTCTTCCCATTCGCAAAAATGTACTCCTGGGGGTAAGTTGCCGTTTTCATCGAATTCTGGAATCACTTCCTCACACCTTAACACAGATGAATATCCGGCTCTTGAGCGTACAATATTGCGATCGTTGTTTGGAAAATTGCGATCGCAGCGATAGCTTCATTGACCTTCACGGCAGACTGAGGTGGCGCTACCGATCGCCAAGAGTGAGCAAAAAATGACCGGAAAACGCAACTTTTAAGGGTAGGACGAATCCAAAACCCTTGATTCATAAAGCATTGAATAGAACGGAGAGGGAGGGATTTGAACCCTCGAAGGATGTTAACACCCTTAACAGATTAGCAATCTGCCGCTTTCGACCACTCAGCCACCTCTCCAAGATGACAGTAACTAACTATAGCACACACATCTTCTTTTTGCCAACCCCTAATTTAAAAACTCCTCAATCCCTTACTCTGTATACTTTTCGCGACCTCAACCTCCAGCCTCTTCCCCAAATCCCCTAGCCTTCAAGTGGTTTTCCCAACTAAAATTGGAACTCAAAAAGAACCTCTTAGTATACAAATAACCCAAGCGGTACAGGTGAGCCTTGCGATCGGCATGGAGATTAAAGTCCGTCGTCGTCACCCCAGCTTCAGTCACATCAATATTAATCACCCTGCCCTTATCCATTTCTCGCTGGTGATAGCGGTCTCTTGCTTTCATCATCGTTCTGAACATCGCCGCCAGCATCGACAGGGGAGTATCAATCTTAGCTTTAGTCTCAATTCCGGTATCGACTAATCGAAACCCAAAGGTAAACCAGCGGGGCATAGCGGGAGTGGAACCGACGGATTGTTTGTCATAAATCCACAGGGGGAAATTGCTCAAAATTCCGCCATCAACAATTAAGTCATCGCCGAGTTTTCCTGGTTCAAAAAATAACGGAATACTCATCGACAACCGAACGGCTTCAGCAACGCTAAAATCTTCAGCGCTTTGGAGTCGCAACTGAGCGTACAAAGGATCGGAATCCGTCGATTCGCGTCGGTGTAAGTCGTCGGGTAGCACCAACATTTCACCGCGAGTCAGGTTGGATATTACTACTTTTAATTCCCGGTCTTTTACGATTTGTTTGACATCGGCAAAACTCTGCAAGTTACCTCGGCCGAGCATTGCTTCCAGCCACTGCCGGAACGGCTGCGCCGAATATTCTCCCATCTGACGGCTAACTGTTAGGAAAAGCAGCGTCCAAGCAGGAGATTGCAAGTCGTCGGCGGGGTCGCCGTTTAAAATTAGAGGACTGTTTTTTTGAGTTAAAAATATGCTGTAATCGAGCTGTCCTAAAATTTCCTCTAAATCATCAATTGACAAGTCGGTTGCCAATACTGCAGCAGTAATTGCACCTGCCGAAGTGCCTGCCAATTTTCGCCACCGGATGCCCAAATCGCTACAGCACCTGAGTGCTCCTAAAAATGCAACTCCGCGCACGCCGCCGCCTTCAAAAACCCCGTCGGCATAGATTTGACCGTTTTCGTCGGGAGGCGGAAATTTGCTGAGAATTGTTTGTTTCTCGGTTGCGGTGATTCTGACACCGGGTTCTTGCAAAATTTGCTGCGGATACCACTTGCTCATGGGAAATACCTCGGATCAATTTGGATTTTTAATTTTAGATAGATATCTATTGCTCTTGATTTTTGTCGGCATTCATTGCTTCTTTGACGTATTGTTGAACTTGCGATCGCACTTGTTCGTAGGCCACCGACGCGCACCAAGGCCGGAGAGATAAAATAGTTGTATCTGGAGTAATCTCGGCTACCAAACAAGTCGGGGGCGGATTCTCCAACACCAGGGGGTGAGAGTGGGCAATTTCTAATAACTCAGCTACAGTTGGACGAATTGGCCGATCGCCAATATCAATCTTCAAGTCTACTCGCCTCGTTCCCATTGCCGTTGTATTTTTCAGTGTACCGTTAAACAACTGGTTGTTCGGGACAATAATTTTTATGCGATCGTCTGTCACCACGGTTGTTGAAAAAATCCCGATGCTGTCCACCACTCCCTTAACATCCGCAGCTTCGATCGCATCTCCGACTTCAAAAGGCCGTAAACTAATCAACATTACCCCAGCAGCAAAGTGAGATAGAGTATTTTGCCACGCCAAACCAATGGCCAAACCCGCTGCACCCACAACAGCCACCACGCTAGTCGTTTGAATTCCCAACTGATTCAAAGCGGCGACTACTCCCACTATCAAAATCACAATTTCCGCAGCTTGAACTAAAAATTTCCGCAGCGTGGCTTCCGTGCGGCTGAGGGTTCGGCGAGTCACGCGGCCCGCAACGTCGATCGCAAATCGCGTAATTAACAAAATGCCGATCGCCCACAGCATTTGAGGTACAACTTTAAACCCCAATTCTACGAATTTTTTCGAGAATTCTTGGGCTACTTGCATCGCCTGTATTCTTTCTGCATCTAGCGGCAGACTTTGAGCTATTTGTAGAAATGTGCTGGCTGTCATGTCAATTGCTAATTTGTAATTGGTAACTTGTAAAAAGACTCATGCACGCAGACCTCAGAAACCCGGTTTCTTCCTATATTTGTCGTTGATATTCGCAAATCTTTCGTAGAAACCGGGTTTCTTGCTGCCATCCGTAAATCCTTGGTAATTGACAATTGGTAAGTTTAAATGCCGAACAAATCGAAATTATACTATAATTGGATCGTCCTAGTTAACAGTTTACTGCAACGCGAGGCAATCGGTGTTTAAAACCGCAGAGAATTTCCCACGAAATAGTCCCTAAAGTTTCCGCCCAATCATCAGCAGTAATTTGATTTTCCCCATCTTTCCCCAACAGCGTCACCACTTCCCCGACTTCTAAATCGGGAATATCGGTAACATCTAGCATTAATTGATCCATCGTCACAGCCCCGACTTGCGGCACAAATTTGCCCCTAACTAAAACCTGCATTTTATTAGAAAGATTGCGGGGAATCCCATCTGCATAGCCGATACCAACTACCGCAATCTGTGTCTCGCGCCCAGCAATAAATTGATAGCCATAACTAACGCCAGTTCCTGCTGCAATTGTTTTCACCTGCGTCACCCGAGCTTTTACCTGCATTGCGGGCTGCAAATTGGTAATCGCCTGCAAGTGAGGAGCAGGATAAAGGCCGTAGGTAGCCAAACCAACTCGCACTAAATCATAGTGCAAATCGGGGTCTGTGAGGGCGGCAGCAGAGTTTGCTAAGTGGAGGCGACGGGGGTTAATTCCTGCTGTTTTGATTTGCTCGATCGCCCATTTAAACCGTTTCTGTTGCTCTCTCATCGCTGCGGTATCGGGACTATCGGCTGTCGCCAAGTGAGAGTAAATGCTGGCTAATTTTAAATTGGGCAACCCATTGACTAATTGCACAAATTCTGTTGCATCTTGCCAGGGTATACCCAAGCGAGACATTCCCGTGTCTAACTTAGCGTGAACCGACAAATATCGATCGAGACTGACGAGAACTTCCGAAAAAATTAGGGCTTGTTTGGCAGTACAAATAGTGGGTTGTAAGTGCCATTGGGCGATCGCCCTTACCTGTGCGGCTGTATGAGTTGCCCCCAACAGCAAAATCGGCGCTTCTATCCCAGCTTCTCGCAATTCTATGCCTTCGGGAATCGTCGCCACACCAAGCCAACTAGCACCTGCTTGCAAGGCTGTTTGACTAACTGCGATCGCACCGTGTCCGTAAGCATCCGCTTTCACAACTGCCATCAGTTCGGTTTGGGGAGATAGGAGATTTTTAAGCTGTTTTACATTGTGAGTTAAAGCTGCTAAATCTATTTCGACCCAAGCCCGCTGGCAAAGTCCGCCGTCACCTTCCCACAGCACCGTCTGGCGGGATTTTTGGGGGGTTGATCCTGCGGTTGTTTGTTCCTCACTCAACATTAGTCGATCGCTCCTACTTACTTACACCATTAAAAACTGCTCTAAAAACTGCTAGAATATTTTACCCTAAGTTTGATTATAATAAGATTTTTCCTTTAATCAATGTTATACAAGTTTAAAAAAAGAATGCAACTGTAGGCAAGCTGCAAACCCATATTGCATCAGTCATTCCCCATCTAAAATCTAAAATCTAAAATCTAAAATGGTATTAACTGGTGTATCATAGCACCAAAAATACCCGATAAAAACTATGGACGCACTGGCATACCTACATTTAGCTGAAACTTGGGAAACGGCTGCGGGTCAAACTCGATCGACCAACTCAAAAATGCACCTGAATTTAGCCTATACTCCTTTACTTTTCTTTACGATCGCTCTCACAATTTTCAATTTAGTCAATCCCGCACTCGCCATCAAAAAAGGTGATTCAGGCTCGGAAGTAGCCGAACTCCAGAAAACTCTACAAAACGCAGGCTATTTTCGTGGTAAGGCTACAGGATTTTACGGTTCTCTCACCCAGGCTGCTGTGAAAAAGTTTCAAGCAGAGAACAACCTGAAAGTTGACGGAATTGTTGGCCCTAAAACCTTGTCAGCACTGAAAGGTAAGCCGGAAGGCGCCAGCATTGAAGCTGCGGAAAAAATCGCGCCAAATGTCGATCGATCTTCGCCATCTCCTACCGCCACAGAAAACACAAACGAACTCGAAGCTCAAACTAAAACTCAGCCTCAAGAACCTCTATTTCAAGAACCATCTTTGCCACCCTTTAAAACTGAAAACTCCGAGGACAAAGAAAGTGAATCACCACCCACAAGGCTAGTAAATCCTCCCGACAACACTCAAGGAAAAATGACCTTGAAAAAAACAATTTACGGCAACATATCGCCAAAATCAATAGTT
>JARCMA010000181.1 GCA_030248405.1 Microcoleus sp. MP8IB2.171 | reverse complement strand
TTGGGGACATCGGGGCAGAAACCGAAGGGAGAGATGACTCTCCACTCAATTTGTGATGGTTATTTAACCATCTAACACGCGACTTCTACATCGCACTTGGCTGAAATAATCGGGATGATCTCGCAGGTCTGGCAAATGGCATATTAGAGGACAAGAATTGATAGGAGAACGGTTTTGCTCGTACCAGTTGAATCTATCAGCCAACAAATAATTGTACTGACTACAAAGCATTGACAGCCATCTATCTAACTCTGCAACCTGTGTTTTTGTTGGTCGTAGTCGGTATTGGTATGCTGTTCTCATGATACTATCATAGCACACGGCTATATACTGCTGACGATGAACCCAATTAATTTCAGAGTGAGTGATGAAGAATTAGCCCAATTGAAGAACTAGCCAAATCAAGAAAAGGCAACAAAGCGAGGTCATTCGTGAGTTGCAGCAGAAAACTGTCAATCGAGCGGGGTGTTGAACCCCATCGATTGACCGCCTATCCATCCCGACACCAACCTGAGTACAAGTATGGTGCGGGGCTTCCGGCGTTAAGCTAAAATTTTTGGGTTAAGCTCCAAGGAGCCGATCGCACGATTGTGTCGATCGTACCACATCAAGGTAGATGCCGGATGATTCGGCAAGGATTCCCCGCCGCCACGACGTTTGCGGGAATATCTTTGACAACAACACTGCCTGCGCCGATCGTGCTATTGTCGCCAATAGTGACTCCTGGACAAATAATACTGCCGCCACCAATCCAAACATTATTGCCAATATTAATTTCAGCGGCAAGTTCTCGGCCAGAAAGTCTAATTTCCGGGTCTGTGGGGTGAAAAGCGGTGTAAATTTGCACGTTGGGCGCGCACAGTAAATTTTCGCCAATGTTAACTCGATTGCAGTCGAGAATCACGCAACCAAAATTCATGTACAATCCGTTTCCAGCATAAATATTGCTGCCGTAGTCACAGTAGAAAGGTGGCTCGATTTCAACTTTTGGCCCAACTGCACCGAACAATTCTGCGAGAATTTCTAACCGTTTCTCTGGTTCGTCTTCGCGGGTAGAATTGTAAGTTCTGGCGAGGCGGCGGGCTCGCTGGCGCTCTAAAATTAATTGCTCATCGGCAGCTAAATACAATTCGCCGGCGAGCATTTTTTGTTTTTCGGTTTTTTCCACAGTTTTTTCCACGGTAAGAATCGGCGGTTGAAACCGCTACTTCACCAACGAACTTCCTCTCTAAGAGATTGAAGAATAATGTAGGGTGCGCTGCACCTTACCGCTATAATTAGTAGCGCGTCAGATCATTTTTTGATGTTGTAGCATACATTTAGGGTTCAGGTTTTGACTGCAAACAAACAGCTAAATCCAGATTGGCTAATTGCTCAAAAGCTCGATCGATCGATCCTTTTCCCCGCAAAAAACCAGTATTTGCACCGGGACAAATATACTGTAAAGTTTCCGGCGAAAATCGATCGATAATTGACTTCACGCTGTTAATTTGCCGGGGCCAGTGAAAAGTTTTTGCCGTCAACAGCGGTACTGGGGCGGCTTCTCGGTTGGGGAGCAAGTGCCTACCCGAAAACAGCACTCCACCGCTGCCACTATCATAAAGGCAAGAGGAACCAGGAGAATGGCCAGGAGTCCAAAATGCTTTGATTCGATCGCTCACAACAAATTCTCGCTCAAAAACCGTCACCTTCAAACCCGGCAGTAAATAAGCTTCCTGCTCTTGAATCAGGATCTCGCACCCCGTGGCTTCCTGAATCTCCAGCGCCTTGGCGATAGCGCCACGGTGGGTGAGAAACAGCAGTCGCACGCCGCCGTGTTCCCGCAAAAATGTTTGGTTAATCTCATCCCAAGCGGGACAATCCACCAGGATGTTAGTTTGGTTTTCTACAATGAAATAGGCTGTTGCACCCAGAGTTTCCCGGTTAGGCGGGAAAGCAAGGATATTGTCGAGCACGGGCCTGGGTTGTTTGGAGACTGAACTCTGTTGTTTCAAGGAAAAATTTCAGAAGGGAATAGGATAAATATTATGTTCTTTTTACTATGGTTGTTCGTATTGGGGCTGATATCGTACTTCTTGTTGCAGAAGGGCACCAGCCGCATCACCAGGACTCCGATATGGCTGCTGTGGCTGGTAATGATGGCGCCCGCGCTGATTTGGGGTGGTTGGATTTTAGTTTACGGTACCAGCAAAACTGTACCGCCGGAGTTGGTAATTATACCTTTTCTGGTTTGCCCTTTTTTGTATTGGTTTTTGGTACAGTTGGGGCGCCAGAAAATTACCAGCGAAACTGCTGAGCAGGTAGCCGGCTCGGAGACTGAATCTGTAAAGCCAAAACCGCCAGTGCGCCCGATCAATGCAGCAGAAGAAGCGAGTTTGCGCGATTGTTTTCCTTGGTCAATTTACTTTTTGCGAGATTTGGAATTTCGGCCGCAGGCTGTAATTTGTCGCGGACAGTTGCGGACGAACCCGGAGGCAGCTTATCAGGCAATTCGGGAGAATGTGGAGAGGCTTTTTGGCGATCGCTTTTTAGTAGTATTTCAAAACAGCTTGAGCGGTCAACCTTTTTTTGCTATAGTTCCCAATCCCAGCCACCAATCAGGGGAAAATCCTGTCAAAACCGAATCTGTAACCAGGCCATTTTTTGCATTAGCTTTGCTGCTGATCACGGTGTTTACGACTACGCTTGTCGGGGCGCGACTTGCCGGAGTTACTGAACAAACTTTGCAGTCCAACCCGTCAATATTGCTCCAGGGTTTGCCTTACTCGCTTTCTCTAATTACATTTTTAGGAATTCACGAATCCGGCCACTATTTAGCTGCCCGGTTTTACAAAATTCGCACGACTTTGCCTTATTTTATTCCGATTCCTTTTTTCTTGGGAACTTTTGGCGCCTTCATTCAAATACGGAGCCCAATTCCCAACCGCCGAGCTTTATTTGATGTTAGCATTGCCGGGCCGCTTGCGGGTTTAGTTGCGACACTGCCGTTGTTGATTTGGGGTTTGAATCATTCGACTATTATACCGCTGTCTGAAAAGTCGGGAATGTTAAATTTTGACTCTTTCAAACCCAGTTTTTCGCTGCTGATGACTTTGTTGAGCAAGTTAACCTTGGGTGGTGCTTTAAATGCGGAAACTGCGATCAATTTGCATCCGGTAGCGGTGGCGGGTTATTTGGGTTTGATCGTGACGGCGTTTAATTTGATGCCGGTGGGACAACTCGACGGCGGGCACATCGTGCACGCGATGTTCGGCCAGCGAGCGAGTATGGCGATCGGGCAAGTTGCTAGAGTTTGTATGCTGCTGCTTTCTTTTTTGGAACAGGGTTTACTGCTGTGGGCGATTATTTTGTTTTTCACGCCACTAAACGACGAACCGGCGTTGAATGATGTCAGTGAATTGGATAATCGGCGGGATTTTTTGGGGTTGCTGGCGATCGGGCTTTTGTTAATGATTTTGTTACCCGCGCCCAGGGTACTCCTTGAGTGGTTAAATGTTTAGAAGGAAGAGGGAAGTTCGGCAACGAGCAATGTACGGGATGTAACGGATAGAAGAAAGAATAAACAAGAAAGAGGGCAGAAGAATTGAGTTATCGGGCGAGAGAAAGAAGAGGAAAAAGGAAGAAAAGAGAGGTTTACCAATTCTGCAAGGGTTGCTATATTAGGACTTACGCGGTGAGAACCGGGTTTCTTCCTAGAGACTTCGCTACCAAACCAAGATTTTTCGCAGAAACCCGGTTTCTTTGGTGGAATTTTTTATACAATCGTATTTACGATTTCTCAACTCGCTTTCTATCTCGAAGTAATCTTTATTTTCACCGACTGATTAGAGAAATATGCCTTACAAATCCTTTACTTTCCACCAATTAAAAGAGCGATTTGGATTGGAACCGTCACTCAGTCCTATTTTGAATGCCAAGGTTATGCCTTTAGAACCTTCGGAATGGCTTTGGAGAACCCTCGAAATTAGTTCTAACACTGCTGTTACAACTGCGAAAGAACGTTCCGAACGGATTATTTCTCCTATTCTGTTAGAATTGATAGAAAGGAATAACAGACAATTTTCTCTTTTTTCTGGTTGGTCATTTGATGTAGATCTTGAGCGGGGATTGAATGGGGAATGCGACTTTCTACTGTCTTCCGTGCCGTTGGATTTTGAAATTAAAGTTCCGGTTTTTGCATTGAGAGAAACGAAAGGTGGAGAAATAGAATCTTGTCTGCCACAGTGTGCCGCACAAATGTTGGCTGCTCAACTATTTAACGAACGCGAACACAATTCCATACCTGCAGTATATGGCTGCGTAACTACTGGCGTTGTCTGGCGGTTTCTTAAATTAGAAGGAAATAATTTAATTGTTGATCCTGATGTTTATTGTCTAGATAATGTTCCTATGATTTTAGGGGTTTTGCAAACAATAGTTAATTTATACCAATAATTTAACGACTATAATAAAATAGTTTGGCAGTGGTAATTTGCGTGACCCCTAGAAACTTAATTAGAGTTTTAACCAGATGCGAGAGCGAAAAAGTTTGACCGTAAATCAAATAATATAGCTGTACTTATGATCGCAATGACTCCAGAACAAACAGCGCTAATTCCGATTTATCGCGAGAAGTGGCGAGAAATTGGACTTTCGATCGCACCGATCGATCGCCCGCAAGCGACAGCGGCCATCAATACCGCCTACCACATCATCGGCTGTCCTGAACCGGAAATTATTTTCTGTGACAGCCCTTACCTAGCTTTGCAAGCAGTTGAACCGCTAAGGATACGCGATTCTGGTCTGGGAATGGCCAGCGAAATCAGAAACAAAATTCATAATGAATTGTACGATATATTAAGAAGTCAACTCGGCAGGGATCTGGAAAATCAAATTTACAGCCAACTCTATAATCCCCTGTACGCTCAACTGATGAATCAACTCCACCTTCATGTTAAAGACGAAGTTTACGTCAAATTAGCAAGGAAGTTGGGCGGGAGATTTCAGAGATTCCTGATCGATCAGGCTTATCATAATAACAGCATAGTTTCCGAACTGTCAGCCTGTCACGGAAGTTGGGTGGATTTTTGTATTGGCGTGTTAAATTTGGAGTACGATCGCCCTTTATACTCAGCCTTTAAATCTTTAGTGGAAAACTGTGGCTGGATTTACCCGTTTGAGAAAAAGTGCTTTGTGTGCGATCGCCCGATCCAACTTCATTTTGATAGCGAATATTTGCTCCACGCTTTATGTCAACCAGCGGTTGAATTTGCTGACAAGTTCAGTGTATACTCTTATCGCGGCGTCCGACTGCCGGAAATAATTGGTCAAGTTCCGCCGCAGTCTTGGCAAGCTTCATGGCTGTTAACAGAACAGAATGCCGAAGTGCGGCGAGTTTTGATTCAGGCGATCGGCTATCCGAGAATTTGTCAAGAATTGCAAGCAACAGAATTGGATTCTTGGCAAGAATATACTTTGTTGAAAATTGACAATAATATTGACATAGAGCCAATTTATTTGTTAAAGATGACTTGTCCGAGTACGGGACACCTTCATGCCTTGCGAGTGCCGCCAAAAGTGCTATCGGCTAAAGAAGCGATTAGCTGGGTAAATTGGGGAATAGATCCCGAAGAATTTCAAGTCCAGACTTGACGGGAAATTTGAGAGTTTTGAGTGCGGGAGTTTACAGTTAAACAATTACAGCGCCCCCAAAGTAGCGTTCTGCATAAGTCCAGAACAATTAAAAAATGTAGAATTGCAGCCACCGCTTGATACTATGTACTCTGGCAGCTAAAACCCACAACTTCAAATCGACATGAGCCAGCATTCAGACCGCATTGCCCCTCACGGCGGCACCCTGGTCAACCGCATTGCCACACTAGACCAGAGACAAGAATTTTTCGATAAAGCAGAAGTCTTGCCGCGAGTCCAGCTTTCGGATCGATCGATCTCAGACCTGCAAATGATCGCCATCGGCGCCCTGAGTCCCCTCAAAGGGTTCATGAACGAAGCTGATTATCGATCGGTCGTTAAACAAATGCGCCTCTCCAACGGCCTTCCCTGGTCGGTTCCCATCACCCTCTCGGTAACAGAAGAAGTCGCCGCCCCCCTGAAAGCAGGAACTTTAGTGCGCCTCGACACTCCGGCGGGCGAATTTGTCGGGCTCTTGGAACTTGCAGAAAAATACCACTACAGCAAAGAAGAAGAAGCCCTCAACGTCTACCGCACCGACGACCTCAAACACCCGGGCGTCCAAGTAGTAGACAAATCCGGGCCCGTTAACCTCGCAGGCGATGTTTGGCTGCTGGAACGCGAACTAGATGTCCGCTTTCCCCAATACCAAATTGACCCGGCGAAATCGAGAATGCTGTTCACAGAAAAAGGATGGAAAACCATAGTCGGTTTCCAAACCCGAAACCCCATCCACCGGGCCCACGAATACATCCAAAAATGCGCCTTAGAAACAGTAGACGGCTTGTTTCTGCACCCGCTAGTCGGGACGACAAAAGATGACGACATCCCGGCTGATGTGCGGATGCGCTGCTACGAAATTCTGCTAGAAAAATACTATCCAAAAGATCGCGTAATTTTGGCAATTAATCCGGCGGCGATGCGCTACGCCGGGCCGCGAGAAGCAATTTTTCATGCTTTAATTCGCAAAAACTACGGCTGCACTCACTTTATCGTGGGGCGCGATCACGCTGGAGTTGGCGATTATTACGGCACTTACGATGCCCAATATATTTTTGACGAATTTGAGCCGGGAGAATTGGGAATTGTGCCGATGAAATTCGAGCACGCTTTCTATTGCAAACTGACGGAACAAATGGCTACAACTAAAACAAGTCCCAGCACTCCCGAACAACGGGTGCATTTGTCGGGAACCAAAGTTCGGGAAATGCTGCGCGCTGGTAAATTGCCGCCGCCGCAGTTTTCCCGGCCGGAAGTCGCGGCAGAATTAGCCAAGGCAATGAATATTTTCAATTACGAGATTTAAATCTTGAACATTGGTGGGGGCGACATTCTGGATAGTTTTGAATTTTGAGTTTTGAGTTTTAAATGGGAAATTTTCAACTTAAAGCTCAAAAGTTAAAACTTAAAAACTCCCTTAATACTAAACACTCACAATCTAATTAATTCCCCTAAAATTATTGAGGGGAATTTAACTTAAAATTCAAAACTTAAAATTCAAAGCTATTTAAAAATGGGACTCAAGCGGCGGGAATTTTTACAGCAAGCTGGCCGGGTGCTGGCCGCCATCGGAATCAGCGAGGCCATCTGGCTGCCGTTGGGCGATCGCTACCTCCAAGCCTTAGCGCAGCCGACAGCCAGGAAATTGGCTTTGTTGGTTGGCGTTGACA
>JARCMA010000180.1 GCA_030248405.1 Microcoleus sp. MP8IB2.171 | reverse complement strand
GACTCCGTTCGCCTGTTGTACGGTAAAAATCAGGTCGTCGATTAGCTGTTGAATGCGATCGGCCTGAATATTCTCTACAAATTGCGATTTGCGACGCAATACGGGATTTCCTAATTGTGAAATTTGTAAGATTTCAGGCATATTAATTAGTTATTTGTAATTTGTAATTTGTAATTTGTAATTGGTGTCAAATTAAGCCTGAAACCATTGAAAAATCTCGTTTTGATCCGAGGCCAGATCCCCCTAAATCCCCCTTAAGAAGGGGGACTTTGAGAAGATTCTTGTCCCCCCCTTCTTAAGGGGGGTTAGGGGGGATCTCGGCCTAATCGTCAAACAGCATTCTCTGACTGCGTTTGAGCTAAAACTGAAACGAATTGGCAATGAGGAATTTGTAATTAATATTCCTTCTTCCTTCTTCTTTTTTCCTTCTTCCTTCTTCCTTCCTATTGAACTTTTTGAACAGGCAAACTCCCCGGTTTAACAGTCAAATTAACTATTTGCCCATTCCGATTAATCTCCATTTGCAACAAGCCGCCAACCTTAGCATTTTGCACGAAATCCTGAACAGCTTCCGACTGAATAATCGGCTGATTGTTAATCTTTTGAATCACATCTCCAGCCCGCAAACCGGCTGCTGCTGCGGGAGAATTAGGAACAACGCTAACAATAGCCACACCCCGATCGACTGCAACTCGCAGGCTGCTATTAGGATTGCTGTTAATTTGCTGCTTAACATCAGGAGTCAGCGTCGCCATTTCAATGCCCAAATAAGCGTGTTCGACTTTCCCCGTCGAAATCAGTTCCTTCGCCACCTGTTGGGCCGCCTGAATGGGAATCGCAAAGCCCAATCCTTGAGCGCCTTGAATAATCGCCGTATTCATCCCAATAACTTCCCCCGAAGCATTCAGCAGCGGGCCACCGGAATTCCCTGGATTAATTGCAGCGTCTGTTTGAATAAAACCGATCCGCTTGTCGGGTACGCCCACATCAGAGCTCGATCGCCCTGTAGCGCTAATAATCCCCGCAGTCACCGAATTATCCAAACC
Organism: Microcoleus sp. MP8IB2.171; assembly: GCA_030248405.1. Lineage (GTDB taxonomy): Bacteria > Cyanobacteriota > Cyanobacteriia > Cyanobacteriales > Microcoleaceae > Microcoleus. The sequence continues at coordinate 11,512 of JARCMA010000180.1, read as the reverse complement.
CAAAGGATTGCCGATCGCGATCGCCCATTCCCCAGACAACAGTTTATCAGAATTGCCGATCGTCACCACAGGCAGAGCATTCGCCTCAATCTTCACCACAGCCACATCCGTCACCTTATCCGCCCCCAACACCCGCCCCTGATAGCTGCGGCCGTCCCTGAGAGTTACATTTACCGTATCGGCTCCCTCTACAACGTGAGCATTAGTGAGAATCACGCCGTCGGCACCGATCACAAAACCCGAACCAGTGCCGCGTTCGATCCCGCCCCGGCCGCCCGAATTCGGTTCTATGCCAAAAAAATCTTCCGGCGACAGGCCTCTATTTCCCGGTTTCACGCGGCGCGAAGCATCGATCCGAACCACTGCCGGGCCAACTTTTGCCACCGCAGCCACAATAAAATTCACATTAGTCCCGTCGCCCGACAAGGAAGCCGGCGGCAAGACTTTGCTAGCTTGATCCTTTGTATTAAGAGGCAGTTGCAATTTCGGTTCCAGCGCCCTTTGTCCAGAATCGCCAGAATTTGCACGAAATTGAGAAACCGTCAGACGATCGCCCAACATGGCGGCTCCGGCTCCCGTTACCAGCAGCAATATGTAAATTGCCGGTTGCTTCCAAAATTTGCCAGTAGAACTCTTCATGGCCACGTTTTTAGGCTTTCCTGCCAAATCTAAATATTTGCTGAGCAGCTCCCCGATACCTGGTTTGGACTGCAGAGCCGCCAATTTTTTGGGCGATCGGCAGACTCCCTTAAACTTTAGCATCTGAGGACTAAACTCTCTAGAGTAGAATTAATATCTTGAATGCCGATCGGCAGAGGTGATCAGTGGACATTCCCCTCGAAAGTCTCTGGAATCAGATACTTGAACGTCTCCAGGTACAACTGAGCAGACCTAGCTTTGAGACGTGGATCAAAACTGCCAGGGCCGAACAACTCGAAAATAACTGTTTGATCGTCAGCGCCCCCAACCCCTTTGCTCGCAATTGGTTGCAAAAATATTACGTCAAAACCATTGCCGATGCAGTCGAAGAAATTCTCGGCTATCCCGTAGACATTTACTTGACAATTGCCGGAGGAAACGAAACAGGCGGCAGCAGTGACTCCGCCATGATTTGGCCGTCCCCCATCGCCGATGTCCCGGAAAGCCACTCGCTTCACCCCCCCAAACCCGCCAATTTAAACCCCAAATACCTATTTTCCCGCTTTGTCGTCGGTTCTAACAACCGCATGGCTCACGCGGCCTCCCTCGCGGTAGCCGAGTCTCCGGGCAGAGAATTCAATCCCCTATTTTTGTGCGGTGGCGTTGGTTTGGGCAAAACTCATTTGATGCAGGCGATCGGTCATTATCGCTTAGAAATTGACCCCAACGCCAAGATTTTTTACGTTTCTACTGAGAAATTTACTAACGATTTAATCGCCGCCATTCGCAAAGACAGTATGCAAACTTTCCGCGACCATTATCGGGCCGCCGATGTTTTATTAATAGATGATATCCAATTTATTGAAGGCAAAGAATACACTCAAGAAGAATTCTTTCACACTTTTAATACTTTGCACGAATCGGGCAACCAAGTAGTTTTAGCTTCCGATCGCCCGCCGCAACAAATCCCCCGCCTGCAAGAGCGTTTATGTTCCAGATTTTCGATGGGATTAATTGCCGATATTCAATTGCCAGACTTGGAAACTCGGATGGCAATTTTGCAGAAAAAAGCCGAGTATGAAAATATGCGGCTGCCGCGAGATGTCATTGAATACATTGCTTCTAGTTACACTTCCAACGTGCGGGAATTAGAAGGTGCTTTGATTCGGGCGGTAGCATATCTTTCAATTACTGGTTTGCCGATGACCGTGGAGAATATTACCCCGGTTTTGAATCCGCAAACTGAAAGCGTAGAGGCAACACCAGATGCAGTAATTGCAGTTGTGGCAGAGGCGTTTGATGTTTCTGTTGAAGATTTGAAAGGCATTTCCCGCAGGCGAGAAATTAGTCTCGCCCGTCAAATAGGGATGTATTTAATTCGGCAGCATACTGGTTTGAGTTTGCCGAAAGTTGGCGAAGTGTTCGGCGGAAAAGACCACACGACTGTGCTTTACAGTTGTGACAAAATTGCTCAGTTGCGGAACACCGATCCGAATTTGGCCCAAACTTTGCGTCAGTTGAGCGATCGAATTAACGTTGTCAGCCGCAAAACTTAATTTGAAGTCAGTTGTCAGTTGTCAGTTGTCAGTTGTCAGTCAGTTGTCAGTCAGTTGTCACACCAATGACTCTATGCAGCGATTTCAAGATCCGAATCATCGAAGGGGTAACTCTCCGATAACCGACACTCTCTATGCGTAGCAGCTAGCCTGTGGAAAAACCTGTGGGAAATTTGCCCTCCATTTGTGGAAAACTTTACTTGATCGCCCGAAACAGTTTTTGCACCAAAATGGGCGGGCGATCGACTTTAGCCAGCTTTTCCACAAGTTTTCCACAGGCATTTATGAGCGACAACTCAAGCACAGCAAGCAATTATTTTATTTTTCCACAGTTTCCACAGGGCGATCGCACAAAAATAATTCAATAAAAAAAATAGTGTCTCGCCAACTGTGAACTCTTCCTTATTGCTTCGGTCAAATCTCAACTGCCAACTCTCAAGCGCCAACTGCCAACTGCCAACTGCCAACTGCCAACTCTCAACTGCCAACTGCCAACTGTCAACTGTCATCAGCTTTCTGTGATACGATTTGTTTCTGTTTCAAATCCGGTTAATTAACCTTCCTACCATGAAATTGGTTTGCACCCAAAGTGACCTCAACGCCAACCTCTCGTTGGTAAGTCGGGCCGTTCCCTCCCGCCCGACACATCCGGTACTCGCCAACGTGCTCTTAGTAGCGGATGAGGAAAATCAGCGGGTTAGCTTGACAGCTTTCGATCTCAGTTTGGGCATTCGCACCAGCTTCGCAGCAGAAGTAACAGGCGGCGGCAGTTTTACCATACCCGCTAAATTACTCAACGATATTGTTTCGAGACTCCCAGATGGAGAGATTACTTTAGAAGACGAAGCCGGAGACACCGTAGCATATCTCACTTGCAGTTCTGGCAGCTACCAAGTTAGAGGCATGGGCCCGGAAGAATTCCCAGAATTGCCTGCAATAGAAGCCGGAACAATCCTCAAATTGCCACCGGAAGCCTTGATAGAAGGACTCAAAGGAACTTTATTTGCGACTAGCCCCGACGAGGCAAAACAGGTACTTGCAGGCGTGCATTTAAAGGTATTGCAAGATTGCTTGGAATTTGCAGCTACAGACGGCCACAGATTGGCAGTAGTTCAAACTGCAAATGAAAAAGCTGAAGGCGAAGAAACCCAAGAAGAATTTGAGGTAACAGTCCCCGCTAAAGCATTGCGGGAAGTAGAAAGAATGCTGGTGATGCGGCAGTGGACTGAACCTGTAACCCTGCATTTTGAACAGGGTCAAGTAGTGTTTGAATGGGCAGACCAGCGGCTGACAACCCGCACATTGGAAGGGCAATATCCCGCATACCGCCAGTTGATTCCGCCGTCTTTTGAGCGGCAAATTACCTTAGAAAGGCGCTCGTTCTTAGCAGCAGTTGAAAGAATAGCAGTTTTTGCCGACCAAAAAAATAATATTCTCAAATGCAGCATCGACGAGGAGAATCAGGAAATTACTTTGTCTGTAGATGCTAAAGATGTCGGCTGCGGCAAAGAGTCAATGCCCGCACAGATTTCGGGAGATAGCATAGATATTGCTTTCAACGTGAAATACTTAATTGACATTTTGAAAACTGCTCAATCCCCAGAAATTCAACTGCAATTAAACGGTGCTTTAGCCCCCGTAATTTTCCAGCCTTTGGGCGGAGTTAATGCTACATTCTTGGTAATGCCTGTTCAGCTAAGAGCTTAAAAAGAGTCAGTAGTCATTAGTCATTAGTCATTAGTCCTTAGTAATTGGTAAGTGGTAACAAATAACCTATTACCAATTACTAATAATTAATAACAACTGACTTATTCCTTCAAATCAATGGCAACAAAATTTCAAATTCAGTACCTGTACCGGGCGTAGAATGCAAATTCAACTTGCCTTTATGCTTTTCCGTAACAATTTGATGGGTAATTGCCAACCCCAAACCGGTACCTTTCCCGGCGGGTTTAGTGGTGAAAAATGTCTCAAAAATCCGCCGTTGAATTTCTGGCGGAATTCCCGGCCCGTTATCGGCAATTCGGATGGCTATCCAAGCGTTATTTTGATTTTTTTCCGCTGCTTCTGGGCAGAAGTCGCCGTTTTGGCTGGCGGATGATAGCTGTTTTGCATTTTGTCGATCGCCCATAACATAATTTTGAATTAATTCCGAATTCACGCAGTCTCCGTCAGAACTGTCTATTACCTCGGTTTCAATAGTAATCACAGGCACAAAACCTTTTTCTGCTTGTTCCTCTTCCAAAGCGTCGATCGCATTGCTGATGATATTCATAAATACCTGACTCAACTGACCAGAGTAACACTTGAATAAAGGCAAATCACCATAGCTTTTAACTACTTTAATCCCGTACTTCAGACGGTTTTTCATAATTAGCAGCGTACTGTCAATACATTCGTGGATGTTAGCTTCTTTCAAATGGGTTTCGTCCATGTGAGAAAAGGTGTGCAGACTGGTGACGAGTTCGGTCAGCCTCTGTGATGAAACTTTCATACTTTTGAGAATTTCTACCCAATCTTCTTGCAAAAAATCAAATTCTATGTGTTTTTTGAGTTGGTTGATTTTTTCGCTGTTACCCACAATGTGTTCGTAAGCAGACAGCAACTCCATGATGTCTGTCGAATAGTTGGACAAAAAGCCGAGATTTCCGCTGATGCAGGTGAGGGGATTTCTAATTTCGTGGGCGACTCCAGCTACCATCTGCCCCAAACTGGCTAGTTTTTCGGTTTGAATTAGTTGAGATTGAGTTTGCTGCCTCAGCAATTTTGTTGCTAGTTCATGAATGTTGGATTGGGCTACTAACAGTTCGTGCACGTCTAGCAAACTATAAGTTTGAGGCGACACTTGAACCACAATCGGTTCGTAAAGCAGTTCTTTCGATCGCAACAGCGACTTCCTGGCTGCATCCACGATTAAAGTATTGCTGGGAAAAATTAAACTCTCAGTTTCGGCAAACCGGTACAAAGCCCTCACAGGTCGTTTTAAAAATAATTCTCGCCCAAAAGGACGGCTGATAAATTCTAAAAATCTCCGCCGGGAAATCATACCGGCAAATTCACCTCGATGGGTCACAATGACTCCCGGTAACAGCGGATTAGCTTCTAACATCTGAGAAATTCGCATTCCCCAATCCGTAGCTTCTACCTGAAAATCGTAAAGCGACAATTCTTGGAGAGTAGAGTCTAAACAAAGTTCTCCGAGGTCAGCCTCAGAGATGGGTTGGACTGGTCTTTCTACGCAGGAGGTATTCAACATAAATTTATCAGCACGCTTTTTTGGGGTTCTATTTGCCAGCAGACACTCAGCTATCAAAGGTCAGCAGGTGAGTTGCTGAGTGCTTTGACCGGCATCATCCTGACAAACTGCATTTTAAATTACACAAAAAACTGACTGTAGTAAATGGGATTTTACCACTTAAAGCATTAGGCAAGATTGAGTATCACCGAGATAAATGCGCCCTGGCAATTACACATGACTTTATTTTATACTGACTTGAGCAGTATTAACGCTTGTTTCGACTATTTAACTATTCATTAATCTTAAGTGATCCTCTTAACCTTTTGTTAATAAGTTTTTGTACTGAGAAATATAATTGATTGACAATAGAATAAAATCGCAATTGCCCGATCGCCCACGCGATCCACTCCGTCAGGAGACAAGTTAAAAGCACAAATTGGAGCGATCGCGTCCCGGAGTTTTAGCTTGCTAAGCGCGATGGCGTCGGGCCCTCGCCCGTGCTACGGCATTGGAGGCTATGTTACCCCATCTTTCCAATCCTTTACTGGCAATCCCCCGTAACGGTCAGTCAGTGGCACACCCGCCAGTGCGTCTTTTATAGGTTTGTAGCGAGGACTAAAGTTCTCACTACAAACCTATTTTATAGCGATCTTTATCTTTATATAAAACAGTTAACCTCGCCCGCAATCTCCAAAATCTGCCTTGCAGTTGTTCTACAATCAACCATGGTTAACCGAAAGATCCATCAAATCGGCGACGGTTGGCAGAGTCAATTATTGATTGGCTGTAGGAGGCGGATATGAATAAAAATTTAGTCCAATTCAAACAAGTTTAACCAGTCCAAATCATTCAAGGCATCAGCATTGATTAAATTAGAATGTCTACAAATTCCAGCAAAAAAAGCCAAAAAAGATTAACTGGATCTTAACTTAGTGCTATGCTTTGGTATGATCGAAAGGGAGTCCGCCAAATACGTGAAACTAAATACCAATTTACCAGTAGGCGATCGATGCAACCAGCCATAACGAATCAGTTAAACAATTCTTTTACCATTTTTCTCAGCTTGTTAGTAGAAGCAATACCTTTTCTGCTGCTGGGAGTTTTATTCTCAGGTTTGCTGCTGGGGTTTGTAGACGAACGCAAACTCGTATCCCGCATCCCGCGAAACCCGCTGCTGGCGGCTTTGATGGGTAGTTCGATCGGCTTTTTGTTTCCCGTGTGCGAGTGCGGTAACGTGCCCGTAGCCCGCAGGTTGCTGATGCAGGGAGTACCCGCACCAGCGGCGATCGGCTTTTTGCTCGCAGCCCCCACCATCAATCCCATAGTAATTTGGTCAACTTGGGTAGCATTTCGCGATCAGCCAGAAATTGTAGTTTTGCGGGTAGTCTTTTCTCTGTCGATCGCCACAATCATCGGCTGGGTGTTCAGCGCCCAAGCAGACTTGCGCCCTCTGTTACACCCCTCTGTAGCCCGCGCGATTCCCCTCCCAAAACCAGAGTTTTCCGAAAAAAACCTCGCCCAAGCCAATACTCCGCTACTGTTGCAGTCGGGAACATTTATGCTCGGTCAGGGGGGTGCAGTGCCGATCGAATCTTTGCTACAAGACGAGTGGAAGCCCTTACAAACAGGCAAAACCGAAAAAACCTCTAAACCTTCCTCCATGTTTCACCGCGTTTCGAGAGAGCGCCTGCGCCTGTTTTTAGATAGTATGGTACAGGAGTTGCGGGAGTTGGGAGGAGTTTTGGTCATCGGAAGTGCGATCGCCGCCATCATTCAAGTTGGCGCACCCCGCGAACTAATTCTCAACCTCGGTCAAGGCCCGGTTTCCTCGATTCTCGCCATGCTGCTATTAGCCGTAGTCGTATCGATTTGTTCTACAGTAGATGCTTTTTTTGCCCTTTCTTTTGCCGCGACATTTACCAGCGGTTCGCTGTTAGCATTTCTCGTTTTCGGCCCGATGATTGACCTCAAAGGCATCGGTTTAATGCTCTCTATTTTTAAAGGTCGAGCCATAATTTACTTAATTGTCTTGGCGGCTCAACTAACATTTTTAATGACCCTCGCTGTCAACTTGTATTTCGGTTGAAAAATGAGCTAAGGAGCGAAAACTTAATAACTTAAGCACCTCCTACAGTCCTCTGTCCTGTAAGTTGCCAGATCGGGAGGCAGAGCCTCTGGATCTACGTTACCAGGCAGAGCATGGTAACAAGCAATTCCTTCTTCCCTCTTCCCTCTTCCCTCTTCCTTCTTCCCTCTTCCCTCTTCCCTCTTCCCTCTTCCCTCTTCCTTCTTCCCTCTTCCTTCTTCCCTCTTCCTTCAAAATATGAATCTTAAAAAATTTAGCCCTTGGCTGGATGCCCTAGCTATTCTAGCCTGGGGAATATTGCTCCTCAAATATTGGATTACAGGCAAATTAAGCATTCTGATTCATCCCAATTACTTTGGCTTGACTGTCGCGGGAGGAATCGGCTTAATGGTGATTGGCGGATTTAAAATTTGGGAACTATTAAAAGTCGATCGCGCCAACAAACAATCGCGGACATCCCCAGCCAATAAATCTCCCAGAATCACAGAAGTTGAACACATTACTTTATTTCCCCCCAGCATCGGCAGCACCTTAATGCTGAGCGTCGCATTAATCAGTTTAGTAGTAACGCCCCGCACATTTACCAGCCAGACAGCATTGGAACGAGGCCTCACCGAATCCCTGCCCATCACCAGACTGGAACCACAAGAATTTCGCAATACTACAAAACCCGAAAGGCGATCGCTCGTCGAATGGGTGCGGCTGTTAAATTTTAATCCCGAGCCAGATACATACAGAGGTCAAAAAGTCAAGGTTCAAGGATTTGTGATTCACCCGCCCAAAATAGCAGAACAATATATGTGGATCGGGCGTTTTATCATTACCTGCTGCGCGGCGGATGCCTATCCGATCGGGTTGCCGGTAAAATTACTGATCGGTCAAAACCGCGCCTCCTTTCCCCCAGACAGTTGGCTAGAAATAGAAGGAGAAACAATCGTAGAAGAACTACAAGGTAAGCGCAAATTAATCATTCAAGCATCCTCCCTCAAACCAATTCCCGAACCCAAAAACCCTTATGATTATTAGATGGGGAGTAAGTATGAGATTAAATTTTATCTTTATTGCGAGATGGACAGTCCAGATCCAACATCCGTATACATATGAAGATACGGTAAAGTCAGCTATAAAAGTGCCAGCAGCCTCCTCTAGGAGTTGCAAATAACAAATTCAGCAACTACACTCGTAATTAGGAAATAAATTCTGAGTATATGTCATCAGAAAAAAAATTAGCTATCAAAGGTGCTGCCTGGACGATCGCCAGCTATGGAAGCAGTCAAATTATCCGATTCGGTAGCAACCTAATCCTGACGCGTCTGCTTTTGCCCGAATTATTTGGTTTAGTGGGTCTAGCCTACGTTTTTATCATAGGCATTAACTTATTCACCGACATAGGTCTGGGCCCAAGTATCATTCAAAACAAGCGCGGGGACGATCCTCAATTTCTCAACACCGCTTGGACAATGCAAGTTATTCGCAGCTTGTTTGTTTGGTTGTGTTTAATTCTAATCACCTGGCCAGTTGCTCAATTCTATGAAGAACCGCGTCTGATGTGGTTGATTCCCGCCCTAAGTATAAATACCCTAATAGGCGGGTTTAAATCGACTTCCGTATCCACCCTTGAACGCAAAATGAGCGTTAAGGAAGTAGTGCTTTTTGAGTTGGGCACACAGATAATTTCTACTGCAGTGATGATTGTGTGGGCTTGCTTCGATCGCAGCATCTTGGCCATCATCGCAGGCAGTTTTACTGGATCTGTAGTGGAGTTAGTATGGAGCCATTTTTTGATTCCCGGCAAGTCAAACCGCTTTGCTTGGGATAAAGAAGCAGCAAAAGAAATATTTTCTTATGGCAAATGGATATTTTTGTCTACGATTTTATTTTTTCTGTGCTCTCAAGCCGATCGACTCATCCTCGGGAAAATATTTACTTTAACAATGTTGGGCATTTACGGCATCGCTTTTACCCTGGGAGATATGCCACGCCAAGTCATCATCGCCATTAGCGGCCGGGTAATTTTTCCCTCGATTTCTATGCTGGCAGAGTTGCCGCGGGAGGAGTTGCGCGCCAAGATACTCAAGAACCGCAAGCTAATTCTAATACCATTAGCCGTAGGTTTAGCAATTTTTGTGAGCTTTGGAGATCAGTTAATTTTAATACTGTATCGGAAAGAGTATGAGGCTGCATCTTGGATGATGCCAATCTTGGCGTTAGGTATCTGGCACACCACCCTCCACAATATGATGGGTTCTTGTCTGTTAGCCGTAGGAAAGTCTCAGTACCCAGCTATGGGCAATCTGCTGACTTTTGTCAATCTATGTATAAGTATACCGCTGGGATACCACTTAAAAGGTAATTTAGGTGCCGTGATTGCTGTAGCTCTCGGCGACCTTCCTACCTATGCAGTAACTAACTACGGTTTGTGGAAAGAAGGACTAACTTGTTTTTGGCAGGATATTCAATTAACAGGGCTGTTTGTAGGGGTGCTGGCAACTCTACTTTGGTGTAGAGTCGCTTTTAATTTGGGTCTGCCAATCGATAAAATTTCACCGATGGATTTAATTCCAATCAATCAACTATTTCAGTAAACAAAAAGGAGATTTTTTATATGTCAGCCGAACACAGTACAAGAAGAAAAGTAATGCACTTTATCTTTTTACAAATGGCTCTGTTAAAAGAAATATCGCGAGTAGCCACGAGGTATACTAAACTGATGTTTTTTTATCAAAGAAATCTCATTATAAATTTGTTCAAAGAAAACGAACAGCCCGACCAAGAACGCCCCAAAATCTTTGCTGCTGTCGCACACATTACATCAGTTGAAGAATCTGAAAATCCAGAAAAAGGGGCAGCAAAAATAGAAAGACTCAGGCACACAATAGATGGACTGTTGGCGAGTTTTGCTCATTGCGACCTGAGTATTACTATCCAAACTCTACCGAACAGGCACGTTACAGCCTACTTACCTGAATATCAAATTAAGTGCATTCAGATACAAGAAGGCCCTGAATGCGACCCCATGTTTGTAGAGTTTAGACTTCAGGAAGAATTTGTCGAAAGAGTAGAAAAATTTGACTGGTTTTTATTCATAGAAGATGACATTGTTTTGTACGATGCTTTCATTCTCGAAAAATTAGAAAATTTTAACCGACAAAGCGGGTATGAGAATGCTATTCTTTACCCAAACCGTTTTGAAATGTATCAAGGAACCAAGAGATACATTGATTTGACCATAGAGCCGCCAGTATCGTGGAATCAGCTATCTAGTGTAGAGATAGAAAGTGTAAGATTTGCTGAATCTAGCCATACTCATTCAGCATTTTACTGCTTGTCAAAAAGCCAGATGAAACACTGGATCAAATCAGGTCGCATCTTCAAAAATCAAGTAGTGAGTGTGGGGCCTTTAGAGAGTGCAGCAACTTTTTGTATTTTGGAATGTTTCTCGATATATAAGCCTCATCCGTCAAACTTAAACTATTTTGAGGTCAGGCATTACGATAGCAAATATTCTAAGCTATATCCCGAACCGGAATCGCCGTATACACTTTCAGCAGTTAATAATAGTTCCAACATACCAATCGTCAAGAATTCGTGAAAGGGATCTAAGTAGTCGTCATGATTATTATAGCAATCCTAAATGATTTGTGGGACTACTCGTTACCAGGCAGAGCCTGGTAACGCAGATCCGGAGGCTCTGCCTCCATTTTCTCCGGCGAGGCAGAGCAAGAGTGACATGGGTTTCCCAGGCCAAGAGCCTGGGAACCAGTTATTGAAAATGATTTAGGATTGCTATAGTAGTATGGGTAGAGCGCCAGCGTTACCCCTCAACCTATTAAAGAATTAGCGATTTGAGATTTGAGATTAAATTAAAAATCTCAAATCTTAAATATTTCTGGACGTAAGATACCTCCACAAAACAAATGATCCAATAGCTATGTGGGTTTAGCGAAAATTTCCACAAACCATTTTTGAAGATTGGGGAGGCGATTAATCTGG
>JARCMA010000179.1 GCA_030248405.1 Microcoleus sp. MP8IB2.171 | reverse complement strand
CCGCCGGAAAGGGTGCGGACTCGTCTAGCTTCGCCGCCGTTCCAATTATCTGCTACCCAGTATTCGCCGTCTTGGTTTTTTAGTTTGTAGCGATTTTCGGTTAATTCTTGCAAAATTAATGTGGCGCTGCCGACTAATTCTGCTTCTAAATGTTCTAAAATGTAGGATTGAAATTCGTTGGATTTGAGATTCTGCGCTAAGGTGTGATAGGTTTGCTCTTGTTCTGTGAAATTTGTAATTTGCTGTGACAGTCTTTCGGCTTGTTCGAGATTTTGAGCTGCTACTTGAATCCAAGCTAACAGTTCGGCGCGGTTGTTGTTGGCTTGTTTGAGGTTTTCTTGGGCGGTATGTTTTGCCGATCGCACTTGTGCTAAAGTATTCTCATCGGTAGTTCTGCCTGCGATCGCCTCGCTCAAATCTTTCGCCCGCGTCTCTAACTGAATTTTTGATTCGCGGTGAGAGCGAATAGCGTTTTCCCATTGCGATTGTTCTTTAACTGTCGCAACCGCTGCTAAAAATGTCTCTTCTGTGAAATCAGCCGCTGTTAATTTTGTAGTCCAATCCAGGTTGAGCTGCTGTTTCTGGGCTTGGGCTTGTCCAAAAACTTCTCCAGCTTGTTGCTCTCTCTCTGCTGCTTGAATAACCGTATTTTGAGCACTTTGATAAGATTTTTCAGCAACTTTTAGTAGATTTGCCAATTCTTGCTTGTCTTGTTCTAAGGCTTTTGCTAAATTAGCATAAGGTTGATATTCGGTAATTTGATAAAGCGCATTTACACAACTTTGCAACTGCTGGTGGCGGCGGTCTGATTCGGCGATCGCATCTTGATATTCCTGCTGTTTAGCTGCTTGAGTCGCCGCGGCAAAATTAAATCTTTGCTGAAAATTATCATATTCCAATGATGCCAGTTGGAACTGCTGTTCGGTTTGGCGGTATTGGCGATCGCTCTCTTTAAGGATTGCCAACTCCTGCTGCAACCCCAAGCTTTCCCACTGAGGATTTTCCAGCACTTGAGTGATTTCCTGCTGCAATTGAGCAACTCTATTCGCAGTTAATTCGAGCATTTGAGCAATTTCCGACTCTTTTTGCAGGCAGGCTGCAACTGCACTTTTTCTCTCAGCCGCCAACCTTTGAGCATCTTGAAAAACCTGATTTGCCGTCGCCAATTTCTGCCGCAAACCAGCGACATCGACAATATTAGAATTCGGCAAAGGAGGGAGGATCTCGCTCTCAGGATGCACCCCCCCGCACACCGGGCAAGTATCGCCAGAATTCAGCGACATTCTGATAGCAGAAACACTCTCTAAACGTGCCGCTTCCGCATTAGCGGTTTGGGCCACATCTAACTCACGGGCGCACTCTTTTAGCCTGAGTTCAACTGCTTCTAAATTAGTGGTAGCCTCCACATAATTTTGTTGAGCGCTTTCCTTCTCTGCCAGAGATTTATCCAACTGTTCTTGCTGAGTCTTTTGCTGCTTGGTAATTAGCTGAATTTCCATCAATAAGGGTGAAATTTGCTGCAACTTATCTAAATCCTTTCCTCCCAGCGAATACTGTTCGAGCTGTGCCGCTGCTTGAGTAACTCGAAAACCCGCACCTTGAATTTTAGTGTTAGCAGCTTGCAGGTCTTTATCTGCTGCCATAAAAAAGCGGAGTTTTTCCTGTTGAATTTTTTGGGCAAGCGCAACTTCTTTTTCTAATTGAGCGCGCTGTTCTTCATATACTTTAGCAGCAGCTAGAGCATTTTCGCGAGCCTTAATTTGTGGCGCTAGCACCTCTTCTTTGGCTTTTACCGCGTCAAGTTGCTGCTGCTCTACTGCTAGCTCAGAGCGAGCTTTAATTAACTGCTTTCGCGCTGCCACCGAGGCACTTTCGGCAGTTTCATACTGACTGCGAGCCGATCGCACTAAAGCCCAATCTCCCTGTAAATGATTGGCAGCTTGCGCTCTTTCTAAACGCTGTGCTAAAATTGTCACCTCGGCGGAATTAGCATTTAATTCAGCCAGTTGTTGTTGTAACTCTTGCCAGCGAGCGATTTGCGAAAATAGCTGTTCCTCTTCATCTAACGCCTTCTGAGCTTTCATCACAGCGCGATCGAACTCAGGCAACTGCTGCTCTAAAATCAAAAGTTGCGATCGTCTTTGAGCCACCTCATCCGCCGTCGGCGCGCTCAACTCAGCTAACTGCCTTTCCACCATTTCCCGTTCCTGTTTCAGCAACTTTGCGAGTTCGTTTGCTTCCTTCCGCATCTGCTCAAAAATCTCAAATCCCGCTAGCTGTCGCAAAATTTCCCGGCGCTTAGAAGTATCCCCTTTAATAAACTCATCAAACTTTCCTTGAGGCAGAATAATTGCTCGCGTAAAAGTATCAAAATCCATCCCTAAAATTTGTTCGATCGTATTTTGAACAGCAACAATACTCGTTCCCAAAGTTTCCCACTCGCCGTTTTGCCAGCAGTCCAAAATCACCTTATTTTCAGGAGTTTTTGGACGAAAACGCCATGTCCGCGTCACCCGATACTGGGCAGAACCCACAGCAAAACGCAACTGCACCTTTAAATTTTTACTACCTTGACTTGCCAAATCGCCTACTTGTTTGCCGCTGCGAGTTGTCGTACCAAAAAGCGCGTAAGTCATCGCATCTAGCAGCGAAGATTTGCCCGCACCAGTAGCACCCGTAATTGCAAACAAATCGAGTTGAGAAAAATCTAAACGCTGTTCCCGGCGAAAGCTGGTAAATCCTTCGAGCAAAAGTTCTAGTGGACGCATACTGATTTTAGATTTGGGATTTGGGAATTTTTACAATTATGTTGTTTCGAGTGCTATGGCACTTATCAAGTCCGTTCGGGAAATCACGAGCAATGGCAAAGAATTACCAATGACCAATGACCAATGACCAATGACCAATGACCAATTTAACTATTAACTGTTTCCTTAAACTTCTTGTACAAATCCTGAAATCCCTCCAATACAGCGGGTTGCGGTGTCGTTCCCAAGCGGTTTTGATAATAGTTGCAGAACTCTGCCGCCGGATCGAAATTATTGGGATCGATATTAGTGTTCTCTGTTGGTTCTAGCGGTGCATCCCGATAGCGCGGCTCAATTAACAGCGCTTGAGAACAGATTTGGCGGACGCGATCGGCTAATCCGATTTGCGGGCTATCCAGTTCGACAATTACCTTCAAGTAACCCGGATGATATTGATGAGCTTCTAAAATTTGATCGAGATTGTCATTATCACATTGAAGCACTTTTAACGGTTTGTGGCAAGCTACAGGTCTAAATTCTACCTTAGCCTGACTTCCCGGCTCAACTTCGATCAAGCAAAATCCTTTTTCCTGTTCCGCTTCTCCGAAATCTAACTGAATCAAAGAACCGGAATAATAAGCGAGGGAATTCTTAGCAATGCGCTGGTGAATGTGGATGTGTCCGAGGGCGACATACTGAGCTTCCGGCGGCAGAGTTTGCGATGACAAGAGGTATTTTTCTCGCGTGTAGTAAGCGACTTCGGATTTAGCCAAGCGAGCGCCGTCTATGCTCATGTGTGCCATCAGCATATTCACCGTATTGTCGCGAAAATCTGTGGTTAAATTTTGCAGTAAATCTGCTACGATTTCGCGGTAATCTTGGCGGCGGTTAGCGTCGCCGGAGTGGCAGAGAGAATTAGCATCTAACAGTCTTTGTTCGGAAGCAAAAGGCATTGCTCCCACGCACAGTTTACCACTTTTTGTATTAAGAGTAATTGTGCCGCCGTCTGCCGATCGCCTGGGTTTGCCTAAAGCGCGAACGCCGGCGAGGGATAGCAGTTGGGCGATGCTGTCGATGCGGGATGCTGAATCGTGATTGCCGGCGATCGCAATTGCGGGAATTCCGGCCGCTTGGAGTTCGCAGAAAAAGTGATAGGCAATGCGTTCAGCGTAGGCTGGAGGGTTGGGAACGTCGAAAATGTCGCCGGCGACCAACACGGCATCGACATCGAGGGCTTTGGCTTGTTTCAAAATCTGTTCCAGGGCGATCGCAATTTCGGAAGTGCGATCGATCCCTCGAAAACGTCGTCCCAAATGCCAGTCAGCAGTATGAATTATTCGCATAGTACGAGGAGTTTTTTGTTTATGTTAACTGAGATGTTGTACCATTTTCAAGAACGGGCCGGAGAGCCCGTTCATAAAAGCGTGAATTTCTTGGGGAACGGGCCGGAGAGCCCGTTCATAAAAGCGTGATTTAAAATGGTAAAATATTTCAGTTTTAATGCTTTGTGCGATCGCGGTATAAATATCTGCCACTGTTTATGCCTCTTCCTGTTCTCGAATTGCTCTTTCAATCTCATCAGGATATGCCTCAGCATAACTAAAAGCATTCACCAAATCTGCGGCACTCAGATCTGGATGACCTTCTAAAATATGAGCATCGGTGGCACTTTGACGGCGATAACTTACCAACAGCCAAACAGGAATCCGCGTTTTACGGATACAGGCTTTACCGCCCATGACACCGGGAGTCTTTTGAATTCCATACCCCAGGTATTCTATCACTTCTACTCACTCCGAAGGACGGTTAACTCGAATCAGTAAACTTCTCACTGTTTCTCGATTAGCGTTAGTGTCATGAATTATTCGCGGTAGCGAAACGGTCATGTTTGGCATGATCGTGCTGTACCACCAGCCAAAAAACAGTCAGACAACTCATTTCATTG
>JARCMA010000178.1 GCA_030248405.1 Microcoleus sp. MP8IB2.171 | reverse complement strand
GGTGGGGGCTTGGGTGGTTCAGGAGGCGATGCTGACGCGACGGGCGATCGCATCTGAGTTGGCCGTACCTGCTGAAACCATCGCCCTGACTGAGGATGTCACCGTGGGCTGCAATATTGCGCTGTGGGGCATTGATTGGAAAGCGGGCGATCGTTTGCTGCTTTCTGATTGCGAACATCCGGGCATTGTAGCTAGTGTAATGGAACTTCAGCGCCGTTTCAACATTGAGGTTTCGATTTGTCCGTTGGCGGCAACTTTAAATGAAGGTGATCCGGTTCAGGTAATTGCTGATAGTTTGCAGCCAAATACTCGGTTGTTGGTAATCAGTCATATTTTGTGGAATACAGGTCAAGTTTTGCCTCTGACTGAGATTGTGAAAGTTTGTCATCAAGCCGGAGTGAAGGTGTTAGTAGATGCGGCGCAATCTGTGGGAGTTTTGCCTTTGAATTTGATTGATTCTGGGGTTGATTTTTATGCTTTTACTGGTCACAAATGGTGGTGTGGCCCGGAAGGTTTGGGCGGGCTTTATGTAAGTGCGGCAGCTTTGGCAGATTTGCACCCGGTGTTTATCGGTTGGCGGGGAATTGTGACGGATTCTCATGCTAAAGTCCTGGGATGGAAGGCTGGAGCTCAGCGCTACGAGATTGCGACTTCGGCTTATCCTTTGTATTCTGGTTTGCGGAGTGCGATCGCCCTGCAACACGAATGGGGTACGATTCAGGAAAGGTATGCAGAAATTTGCCGTTTGAGTAAGTATCTCTGGGAGCGTTTGTCGGAACTTCCCGATGTGGAATGTTTGCGGAAATCTGCGCCGGAAGCTGGTTTAGTTTCGTTTCGATTGATGAATGGGATGCCGCACAACCAGTTAGTTAATTTGTTGGAAAAACAGGGAATTATGGTGAGGACTATTCTTTCTCCTGACTGCGTGCGAGCTTGTGTTCACTATTTTACAACTGAGGCGGAGATCGATCGGTTGGTTGAGGGTATTTTGCGTCAAGTTAGGTAGAAATTCCTGATAAGAGTTGGCGGTTAAAACCGCCCCTAGACAAACAAAGTCCGCCTCTGCGGACTAAGAAATTGCGATGGCTATCGCAAATTATGCTAAAATTTAATTGCCAGTCATAACAAATCAATATGAGTGGAATTGACCGTGAACTTACTCTAGAAACCAGAACCAGTCTCATTGACAAACATCTCCCCGGAACTCAAAAAGCCCAAAGCGAACTTGAAAGCGAAGGAATTGTCCATCTCTTTAATGATAGGGAAACAATGGAAAGAGTCGCCGTAGAAATCAAGAGTAGAGGGGAACGCACAGGAGCGGACGATCCAGAGGACAATTATCAACGTTATGGATTGTACTTTTTAGAACCAATTGGTTATATACTAAAAGCAGACGGTACTCGGATACCACTAGAATACGGTGAAATGAAAATTAAGAAAACCACAGGTAAATATCATGTCATACCTCGCACAAGACCCCGCACAAGCTACTAAAATAAGTCAAGAATCAGAGCAAGAGACTGAGTGGGAGTTTGCGGAAATCTGGGCTGATACTCTGATATCTCCTCCTTATATCCTGATGTTAGTTAAGGAAAAGTCAGGTAATTTTTGCATCCATAACCCAGCACAAAACTATAAAGTTATCTTTACAAGTGACGATTACGAATCTGCTAAAATGTGGCTCCTAGAGGATGAATACGAGCGTTTGAATAGTCGCATTTTACAAGAAGTATAAAGTGGTGTCGCTAAAATGTCGCTGATTAATTACGGAGGAAAATAAACGATGAATTTAGAGCAGGCTGTTTTAGATAAGTTGCGCGCATTGCCGCCCGAGAGGCAGCAAGAAGTTTTAGATTTTGCCGAATTTCTTCAGCAAAAAACTATTGTCAAACGACAGCTAAAAAGCGTCAAAGGCTTGTGTGCTGACTTGAAAGTAGATATTACGGAAGAAGACATCGCCCAAGCCAGACAAGAAATGTGGGGGAATTTTCCCAGGGAGATTGTTTGATGCCCTCATTTGATTGTGTTACAATCGATAAATAAAAGGATAAGATTCTGTCAAGCAACAGCGAATATTACATACCAGAATTCTCTCTGACACAACAAACAATACATGGAGAGGATATCCCTTTACCAGATCCGCTAGCAGAAGGACAACCCCATACAACACTTGGAAGAAGAGATGGAAGTGATAATATTTGTTACCGCCAGTCAGCAACATTTCCCCCGTCAACTTGGCCGAAAGCTAATGGCTATGATGTGCCTTGGGGTAGAGTGGATTGGACGGATCACGATCGCCCATCCGATCATCCCAACCCCCATATCCACGAATTCCGCTACAATTGGGAACAGAAAAGATGGGAATGTGGATTGCAAAAATTTTGGTGGTATCGCAGAGATGTTGATTAACTAAAGGAGAAATTATGGATGCCTGTTTTGAAATATTGCTTTCTACAAGACAGACTCTTGATTATTTAGAATGTCATCAGGAAACTTTTACTTGGGGTGATGTTGAATATCCTCAAGGTGAAAAATATTACCTTTGGGGTAAATATATAAAATTAGTAGAGCGAGAAATTCCGCCCCATATAATCAACCGCTTACCTCCAGCTTATGGAAATATGGAATGGCTGAATTTTTCGGTGGAAGGGAAAGGATTAGACTTATTGGAATCCGAGGTTAATGGTTCAGAGATAGATTGGGAAGGCAAAAATTTTGATGATTTTCTCAAATTGATTTTGACTGAGCAACCTCAATGGGTTGTGATATTTGAATGGCACTGCGATCGCATAGATAGTCTATACCAACAGAATGTTAGTGAGTGCATCTGTCATATTAAAAATAACTTGAAATGGGATAATAATAGAGAGGGATTTATGGTACTATCTGTACCAGAAAATGAGGTTGGCTCATCTGCGATCGCTACTGAGTGGGAGTTTGCGGAAATCTGGGCTGATACTCTGATATCTCCTCCTTATATCCTGATGTTAGTTAAGGAAAAATCCGGGAGATTTTGTATCCATAACCCGGCACAAAACTATAAAATTATTTTTTCTAGTGATAATTACGAAGCTGCTAAAATTTGGCTACTAGAGGATGAATATGAGCGTTTGAATAGTCGCATTTTACAAGAAGTATGAAGAGATTTCACTAAAATGTTGCCGATCAACTCAAGTGGGACTTACGTCCAAGCGAAGATTTAGCAGTAGAGGGGTGAGATTACAAGGCATTGTGATAAACTAATAGTTATAGTCTATATATATTCCCTATGACTAACCAGCGCCTAGAATCCTTCCAAACAGCCTTCCAGAATCTTCAGTTACTTCCTTTGGTCACCGTAGAGCAACTGAATAAATTTCATGTGGAATATGGCACTGAGATTTTAGAAGAATTGGAGCATTTGGTTGAAGATTGCTCGCCAGACAATAACAAAATCATTTTTACGGGGCATCGTGGGTCAGGCAAATCGACATTGCTTGGTCAATTTTGCCAGAACACGCAGAATCGCTACTTTGTAGTGTTCTTTTCAATCTCTGACCTGATTGAAATGTCAGATGTGAATCATGTCACCATTTTGTTTGCTATGGCAGTAAAGCTTATGGAAGCAGCAGAAGAACGCCATATCAGAATCGGTTCTAAAACAAAAAAAGCTTTTTATCAGTGGTTTAGTAAGCATACTCGAACAGAGGGAAGTTCAGTTGATTCTAGCATTGAGCTAGAAACGAGTGGAGAAGCTGGTGTCAATACTTGGTTTGTGAAATTCTTTGCCAAATTGAAGGCAACTTTGAAGGCTAAGATACCTCCACAAAACAAATGATCCAATAGCTATGTGGGTTTAGCGAAAATTTCCACAAACCATTTTTGAAGATTGGGGAGGCGATTAATCTGG
>JARCMA010000177.1 GCA_030248405.1 Microcoleus sp. MP8IB2.171 | reverse complement strand
TTTTAACTCCGCATCCCGCAGCCTCGCCAAGCGCATCGGAGATAGCAAAACCCGCAACACAAACCGCTGCAAAAAAGTAATTCGATCGCCGATCGGGTAATCTAGAGGAAACACCAAAGCCGGACTTCCCCAGTGATCCCAGCGCGAAGGCGCCAATTTGTTGAGCAACTCCGGCGCAAAACTAAACGCATCCGGTGCAAAAACGTACTTTTCAAGGGTTGCTAATGCTTCTCGCTGCTGAGAAAGTTCGATCGGCACAAACGGCAACTTCGCATTAGTATCTCCAGGGCGAATCCGATTAAACGACTGTCCCCCCACATACAAAGTCGCATTCATCACTTGGTTGACATAATACCCGAACACCGAATCAAACATCACCCGCAGTTCGTTATAACCGTCTTTCCCAACCGGAATTCGCTTTTCTAAACGCTTCCACATCGCCCTCGAATTATCCAATTGCCATTGCGAATACCTCAGCATATTCGCGCTGAGATCAAAGGTATTTGCAGCCGGATCGAGAATATCAACAGAATCCTCATCCGGCGCGTAAGCTAATTGCTGTTCCGCAGCGCGGCTGGCAATTTGTTGCAGCGCTGGTAAGTCGCTGTTCGGGTTTGCGCCGCCAATCACCTTGTAACCATACTCGATCGCCCAATCGTCGTAAGGCCCTACAATCGTTGGAAAATAGTCGCCCTGCACAGTTCCCTGGGGTGCCAAATTAATCGGCACATAATCCATAACTGACGCTACCAAACCTTGCGTGCGAGTTACCTGAGTATTGTTCAAATCCTCCGGTTGCAGCATCGTACTCCCATGAAAATTGTGCCTCAAACCAAGAGTGTGACCGACTTCGTGCGCCGTCAAATATCTGATATATTCATTCACATAATTGTCAATTGTCGGACTGCTAGGCGCTGCATTTTCCAACAGATCCATCGACATTGCGCCCATCGCAAACTGGCGGCTCGATTCCAACCCAAAACACATATCCGAACTCGACATCAACCGCGATAAAGGCGATCGCTTTTGCTCTTGGTATCTTTCTACCAAAGTCGGCAAATCATCAGCAATTCCACCTTGACCATTTTCCCCGCTGCTTTTTCCTAAATCCCCATTTTCTAGCACCTTCAAATAGCGAGAATACATCCCAAACTGACAAGGATTGGTATTAGAACCGTTTCGCCCTTGAAAACTCTTAGATAGCGATCTATTTTGTTCCACCAAAGACCGATAACCCTGTTTGATTTGCCAGACAATATTAGCATCCAACAGAATATCAGCATCCAAAATTTCCCCCGTCAGCGGGTTAGTGCGAGACGGCCCGATGCCGGCAAACTGAGGCTCAAAAGAACTCGACCAGCGGATAGTATTATAGCGAACGTCAGCCGGGTCCCATTTAGCATTATCCGGCATTTGTTTGACCTGAATTGCCTCAGTAAAACCTGCCTTTTCAAAAGCTTTGTTCCACTCCAAAACGCCCTCGCGAATTGCGTTTCGGTATTCGGGAGGCACATGATTTTCAATCCAAAAGACGATCGGCTGCACCGGAGGCGACATCGGCGCTGTCGGGATTTGCTTTTGCAAATGCCAGCGATTGATATAGCGCACAAAAGGCTCCCGGCTGCTCTTGTCAGAAAAGTCCTTATATGCTGTAAGAAAATAGCCCACTCGCTCGTCCGCCAGTCTGGGCCGGTAGCCGTTATTTAGCGGCACTTCCGAGAAACTGTAGTGAATGCGGAGGTTAAAAGCCCGACTGTCAGGAACCGAAGGTAAATAGTTAACTTCACTGTCATTATCGCTAGAAAAACCATAGACAGAAGCAATCTCCACATTCAGTGGAAACGCTTTAACATCTTTAAAAGAAGACTTGTCTGCATCGATCGAGTAAGAAGCGCCCAAAAGCATCGGCAAAATCGCTTTTACCCCTGGTAAATCGCGTTTTTCGCTCATCAGCAAATCTCCTAAATCGATCAGCAGAGTTTGTCTTTGCGGATGAATGCTTTTGAGAGGCAAAGAATAGAGAATCGAGTCGCTAAATCCCCGCGCTACGGAACCTGCTTGCGGGTCGCCCGGACTTGTGCGAAAATTTATATTTGGTATCACAAACTGCACGTTATTTTGGACGCGCCGCAGTTGAAACAAGAAATCGCCGATCGGCATTCCGCTCAAAATGCCCGCTTCCCCCAAACCCGATGCCAATGTCACAAAGCACAGGAACTTTTTGTCGAGTTGTTGCGGTTTAATTTCCAGATATACTTTATCAGTTGCTTGATTGCGGTAAAGGGTAAATAGTCCCTCTAACTTTTTGGAGTCTGTGACAACCTGTTCAAAGGGTGCCAGAGTTGGCTGTTCGCTACTTTGTTCGTTGCTGGGCGGCTCAGAGGATAAAGCTAATGGTAAAAAGAAACCTTTATACAAACTGAAACAGAAAAATGCTAAAGATAATATAAAAAATATCAAAGGCAGATTTTTTCGGAGACTTTTTATCTGTTGATTTTTGGTGTTTTCAGGAAATATCAATCTTTTCATTGTCAGTATTTAGCCGCCGGAAAGAATAGTTTTGAAAGAGCCGCGCCCCACTTGCCACGCTGGACTCCTTTAACTTCTAAAATAACTCAAAACTCAAAACTCAAAACTATTGTTTAGCAGGCCAGGGAATCATGGGATCTTGAGCCAACCGCTTAGAAACTGCAACAGCACCGTAACGGTTGAGGTGGCTGGGGTCGGAAAAAGATTCCCGCGCCTGGGGCCACAATAAACTATTATCTAGGAAAATTAGTCCGCTTTCGGCTGCTAATTCTTGCATATATTGCCGGAATTCTTGTTCGTAACCTGTCCGCACCGGGTCTAAATAATCTTCAGTCAGAGGCATATTCACAAACACGAGATTGATGTTGCGAACTTTGGTAAATTCGATCAGATTTTTGAGTGCTAGAGCTTGTTCGCCTATCAATTTAAAATTTTGATAGTCGGAGTCGTAATAACCAGATACTTTCGGGTGCTTCTGAAAGTAAGTCTCGGGATTGAAGCGTATATCGATCGGCAAAAAGCCATTTGGTTGATACTCGCTGACTGGTTTACTCATAGCAGTGGGCTGAACGTTTTCAGTTGTTTGTTCACCCAGGGCTGCGGTTTGGGGGCTGTCGGTTGCAACAGGGGCTGAGGGATTAACAATTGATCGCAAAAACCCTTTGAGTCGATCGCGCTTTTTGTAAATTGCAGAACCCTCAACCAACTTTTGACTCACCAATTGCTGAACGTTAGCTTGAGTTTGTCCCAAATTGTTCACCAATTCAGTGGCAGTCGCCACCGGATTGTTGGCGCTTTCCTTCGATGTTTCGGATTCTAATTGATTGGTGCGGATCAGAAAACTACCCCTGCTCAATTGCCTGTAACCTTCCGAAGAAGTGATCGCACTAAAAGTCAAATCCGGCCGCCCGCTGTTGAGAGCCCTCGCCCCATCCGCCAACACCAGCAATTTCGGCAGTTGTTGCGGCGGCAAAATCCGGCGGATGAGCGAATCTACAACCTGGAGAGTAGCTCCATTAACCCCAAAATTGTAAGCCCTCAGCCCCGGGTAGCCCGAAGCTGCCAAAGCTGTTTCCAACACCGCCGGGTCAATGCCCCGCAGCGCCCTCGAACTACCGACAATTAAAATATCCGGCGGTTTTTTGTGCAGGTGAATGTACTCTTGATAGCGCGCTATCTGGTCGTCAAGCTGCTGGCTCCTCAAAGTTGGGAACACCGGAGGAGCAGAAACATCAACTACAGGAACGCTAGTATTTCCCGGTTTCGTAAACCCAGAGCCATTAAAAGCCTCTTCCCGGTTCGCGGACGGCGACGGCTGCAAAGGAGTTTGAGGCAAATTCACCTCCTCAGCAGGGGGAACGGGGTTCGGGGTTTCCTTCGGAAGTGGGGCTTTAACGTCGTCCACAGCCTTGGGGGATGAATTTTGACAATTTGGCCCCTTACAAACTTCCGAGGCGCTAGGAGCTTGACTGACTACCGCAGATTGCAGAAATAGACCGAGGAGCCAATCGGTATTGAAAGTCAGCAAACAGCCAGCGATCGCCCAAATCAAAGCCATTCCCGCCGCGCGATCGGCTCTCACGCCCCCCGGCGCAGCAGCATTCGTTGATAAACCATCGTTGGGAACAAACAAACCCGAAGCGACAAGCGGTTGCACCGCAGCTTGAACTAACTTCTCGCCCAGATTGTATCCGGGGAGTGTGATTTTGAAGCGGGGCCGCCAGGAGTTGGGCATCGGAGCATCGAACACCAAATTGTCGCCCAAACCCGAAAAACTCCCATCCTCCGCCGGCGCAAACTCCGGCACCGGTTCCTTTTCCAACACAGCCACTTGGGAGGGAGCCGGTGCGGGTGCCGCTGCTGATTCCTCGTCAACAGCCGTTCTGAGGTCGATTGCGTAGCGCCACAGGGGCAGTTTCTGGCCGGCGCGGCGTCCGTAGACTCGCACCCCTGCCACCCCCGGAATTTGTAAGTGCCGCAAAAATTTCGCCACCGGCGGGCCTACCTTCGACTGAGAAGGGCAAGTCAGAGCTTCTGTCATGACGTGCAGCACGTCGGCTTTTTGCAGCACGACAGCCCGAATCCCTCCTGTTTCGAGCTTGCGTCTGAGATTGGGGTTGAGCAACCTGTTTAATAAAAAAGTCAGAGCCAATTGGTCGCCCTCGACTGCGAGCGTTCTAGCGTTCGCAGCCAAGTCGGGGTGGTGGGCGGCAGGCAAGTCCACCCAGTCT
>JARCMA010000176.1 GCA_030248405.1 Microcoleus sp. MP8IB2.171 | reverse complement strand
GTGCTTTGGGGAAAATCTCTTTCTAACGGTTCAGTGCCCGGCCCGTTGGCGCGCTCTTCCCGAATCCGGTATAGCCCTGCCTGCAAATTGGTGAATCGGTACTCGCCGTTTCTATCAGTTAAGGTACTGGTGTCCCCTTCATCTAGCTGACCGTTGTTGTTGGCATCGATATAGATTCTGACGTTTTCCATCGGGGGTTCACTCCCGTCTCGAAAGCCGTCGTTATCTACGTCGAGGTATTTGCAGCCAATAATCTGACCGCCACCTGTAGCATTACCGAACAACACTGTGGCATTAATGCCCGCCAGGGTGACGACGACTGGGTTGGGAGTTGTCGGGCTGAATAGAGGTGGCGAGATTTCCCTGACAGTATAGGTGCCTGGGAGCAAGCCTGGAAATACGAAGTTTCCGGTGGCGTTTGTCAATGTCGAGGGTTCACCTGCATCGGCAGTGCCGTTGTTATTGGTGTCAATAAAGATTTGGACGTCGCGGATTCCCGGTTCGCCTGCATCTCGAATGCCGTTGCGGTTCTGGTCGTTGAACTTGGTACCCTGGATACCCGCAGGAGCGTTGCCAAAATTGATGGTTGGCGGTAGCACTATTGGGGGTAATACAGGAAGTACCTGACTAGCCTTTAATTCTTCCATGATTTTCTTTTCCTTCACACCTAAATCTACGTAAGCTACAGGCTACTGTATCACTTTGTCAATCAGCAGTTAGCTGCTGCTAGCGACTGACGATCGCTACTTAATCATACATACGTCTACGTTGCTCGAAGGTTCCTCATCTAACATCAGGCTTACTCCAGCTTGGTCGCACGAGATTATATCAGGTTTTGAATAGCTGTGGCAATTTGAGCGCAATATCTTCAAGATTTGCGCCCTGAGTTCTTCTGCCCGTGGACACTTGCTGTTTTGAGCTGGAACAACGTTAAGACTCACAAAAAAGCTCGGTAAGTGGGAAGCTCAGAGACTTTAGTCCTGAGAGGAAAGCGACCCGGCGATTTCAATCGCCTTGAATCCCCTTGCGAGGTAGAGGGGTATGGTTGCCCCTCTGGTGAGGTATGGTTGCCTCGATCTCCCTTGCGGGGTAATGTTAGCTTGTCGGTCAATGTTATAAAGGCTTGTTAGGCTAGCAGCACTGTCTCAGTGACTTTAAGACTGTTTAACTACTAGCGACAGAGCAAGGGACTAGCTTCGCATCCCAGGGTGTCGTAACCAAAATAACGTAGCCAGTTAAGGCTATAGCTGGTCAGTACAGCTTGCTTGATTTCTCTTACAAGCTCAGTGGCTTGAGCCAAGAGTTACTGACTGCACCTCGGTGACTTGAGCGACCATGCCACGAGGGCGATCGCACTTGGGGAATTGTCTGATAATTCCTAAAAACAGGTATGATACTGTCTCTGAATCTTGCTCCTCATATACACGCCAGTTTTGGGCTTCCCGGAACTCTGGCTATGCGTTGGAGGTTGCCAACAATAGGGTATCACGCGATCGCCTTTTAACCTCTTCCTGATTTTGATCTGCGGTTTGGGATTCTGGGCGATCGAGCTTTGTGTCACCCTAAATCACCGGGAAATCTCTTACACCCATCGGCACAACCGAGTGAGCGATCGCCCCATTATTTAATTCATTTGCCTTGACAAAATTACTAACTTGTGCATAAGGCTCCAGACCGACATTCTGTTGCCCAAAGTTAGGAAGATTGCCTAAACTCGCCGCTTGTCGATCGACCAAAAAATCACTAATTGGATAAATATCACGACCCGCGATCGAAAGCAAACTATCCGCCCCAATCTTTGCCGCAGGTTCCGGGCCCGCATAGCTGCTGCCATCCGTCAGCGGGTCGCCCTTCAAGGATTTAGCCGGCCTATCCTCAGCCTCTCCCGTCACCACATCAATGCTGCTAGCCCGAATATCTGCCGAGACAACAACCACCGCAGGCGGAGTCGTGAGAATGAAACCGGGTGGCGGAACTTCGCGGACAACATAACTACCTACCGGAACGTTGCGGAAACTGTAATTGCCTTGAACATCGCTTAAGGTACTCGCTTCACCCGGATCTAAACTGCTGTTGTTGTTGAGGTCGATGTAAATTGGAGTGTTGGCGATCGGAGGTTCCCCGGGATCTAGGCGGCCGTTGGCGTTAAAATCGTTAAATTTCACACCGCTGATCGTGCCCGTTACCAACACGTTGCCAAAGCTGAGATTAGTGGCATTTGTGCCGTTGCCGACGGTGATAGGAGTCGGATTGGGCGTGGTTTGTCGAAAACCGGGCTGCGGGACTTCCCTCACCACATAAGTCCCTTGAGGCAAATTGATAAAAGAGAAATTACCTTCGGGGTTTGTTAAAGTCGAAGGTTCGCCCGGATCTAAGCTGCCGTTGTTGTTGAAATCAAGGTAAATCGGCCAGTTGGCAACTCTCGGTTCCGTCGGTTCGTTGATACCGTTAGCGTTGAGGTCGTTGAACTTGAAGCCGCTGATGCTGCCGGTGGGGAAATTGTTGCCGAAATTGACGCCGACAGCGTTGGTATTGCCGGTTATGTCGATCGGGCCTGGATTTGGCGTAGTCTGTATCCATCCCGGTTGCTGGACTTCCCTCACCAAATATCGGCCGGGAGAAACATTGGCAAAAGTGTAGTTGCCTTGCGGGTTGGTGATGGTATTGGGTTCGCCCGGATCAAAGCTGCCGTTGCCGTTGAGGTCGAGGTAAATTGGCCAATTTGCCAGAGGCGGATCTGTCGCATCTCGGACACTGTTGGCATTGAGGTCGTTGAACTTGAAGCCGCTGATGCTGCCGACAAAAAAGACATTGCCAAAATTGATGTTGTTGACAGTGGCGTTGGAAGTAACGTTAACCGGGCCGGGGTCAGGTGTGGTTTGGAGAAAACCCGGTTGCTGGACTTCTCTCACCAAATATGTATCTGCAGGAATATTGACAAAAGCGTAATTGCCTTCAACGTTTGTAAAAGTAACAGGTTCGTCGCCGTCGAGCCTGTTGTTGCGGTTGAGGTCGAGGTAAATTTGCCAGTTAGCTAGCCCTTGTTCCCCGGGATCTCGGCTGCTGTTGCTGTTGATGTCGTTGAATTTTGTCCCGGCGATCGTCCCTGCGTTAAAGTTGTTGCCAAAATTGATATTGCCAGCGTTTGTCCCGCTGGTAATTGTGATGGGTGCGGGATTTGGGGTAGTTTGGCGAAAGTTCGACTGCTGGACTTCCCTAGCTTGGTAAGTGCCCGGCGGCAGGTTGGCGAAGATGTAGTTGCCTTGAGGGTTTGTAAGGGTGGAAGGTTCGTTAAATTCTGGCTGGCCGTTGTTGTTGAGGTCGAGGTAGATTTGCCAGTTGGGAATGGGGACTTCTCCGGGATCAGGGCGGCCGTTGGCGTTGAAGTCGTTGTATTTCGTGCCGCTGATGCTGCCGACTTGGAAGTTCCCGATGTTGACGTTGCCGATGTCTATTTGGCTGGCGGTTCTGGTGCTGGATTCGGACATGGTGTTGCTGGGGCCCAATGAACGCGGTTCAATGTTTTCTGTAGGGCAATCTAGCAGTTTTTTTGCCAATTGCAGCTATTTCAGGGGATAAATTATTTTTAGGAAAGGGAAGGGGAGAAAAGTTGTGAGTTTTGAGTTAACTGGTTCGCAGACATAGCCAGGGAATCAGTTAATGCCTTATGCCCAATTCCCTATGCCGAAATTCCCAATTTTTTCCAGATTTGATGTACGATCGCTACCAGTTTTGCAGAGGTCAAATTTTCCATGTCCCGAAACCTGACAGCAAGCTGGAATGAAGCCCGCGAGGTTCCGAGTTTGCTCCTCGGCTGGGGTTTGTGCGGTTTTTTGGCAATAAGTTCGATCGCCTCTACTCCTGCTGCGGCACAGCTACCTACCTCCGAACAAGTTAACAGCCCGATCCCTGCCCGACCCGCAATCAAATTGGGCAGCCGCGGCTCAGAAGTGATCGAACTCCAAGCTGCGCTTAAATTATTGGGCTTTTGCGCTGACACTGTAGACGGGATTTTCTCGCAAAGCACCGCTAGAGCTGTGTCTCAGTTCCAGGAAGCAGCAGGTCTGCCTCCCGACGCCATAGTAGGTCAAGATACTTGGAACCGGCTGTTTCCTGCGACTCCGAGCGTGATCGAAAACCCGATCGTCAACGATCCTACAACTGGCGGCAACTCAGAGATTAACCCCCAAGCGCCGTCAACCAATTTTCCGGTTTTAAGAAGACGAATGCGGGGGGCAGCAGTCAGAGATTTGCAAGAGCGGCTGCGGGCCAAGGGATTTTTGCGGGTGAGTGCTGACGGCGTGTTCGGCCCGGAAACTCAAGCTGCTGTCAAGGCGGCTCAGCGACAATACCAATTGCCCGCAGACGGCATTGTCGGCCGCGCAACTTGGGAAGCTCTGCTGCGTTGAAAGCAAGCGAATCGTGCCGACTCTGCACGTTGCGGTATCGGGCGATCGTACAAATTGTTAATAATCGCTTTCGGAAGTATTTCTGGAGGTCAAAAAGTGTCAACTTTGGTAAACAAAGTATTGTCATGCGCGCAGTTGGTGTTAACTTAAAAACATGAGGGGCAAAACCAAGAAGCACAAAAAACTTGGATAAAAAATTTGGAATTAGAGTATTTGTCCCGATCGGCTCTAGTTCGCAGGCAACGCCTGAACCCTGTAGCTTATTGGCAAAGAAAGGTTGACATTGCGCTCGGGATTTGTTAAGTAGCTTGAGGCTATTTGATTAATCAAAAGTAGCGATCGCACAACAGTCAAACACAGAAGTCTGAATAGACTCCGCTGATAGCTAGCTCGTCTGCAGAGTAGTTGCACAAAAGTCCACCTTAGTTGTAGTTTGCTGAAACTCAGCAGAGCTAAAAACCCACTTGAATCAACTTAATTTACAAACTTTTTAGGGTCTGGCATCCGATATGCTAGGCCCTAAAATTTTGATAGTTGACAGTTGACAGTTGATAGTGGACAGTTGACAGTTGATAGTGGACAGTTGATAGTGGACAGTTGATAGTGGACAGTTGATAGTGGACAGTTGATAGTGGACAAACTAATAGACCTCTTGCAAAAGTCCTTTTAATAAAATTTTGGAACGGGCAAGATGCCCGTTGCACAAGAAAAAATGTTTTTTGTGGAACGGGCAAGATGCCCGTCCTAGTTATTTTTGAAAGAGGTCTAATGACTACTGACTACTGACTACTGACTACTGACTACTGACTACTGACTAATGACCATTTCATTTGATATCTTCAATCCGAGCATTCAAACCATTAGTGTTGAGCATTTGTACCAATTCTTCAGCTTTTTCGCGTTCCCGAAAAGCACCGGCTTGCATTACCGATCGCCCGCTGGAAAAAGAGCGAAAAGCACCGGGAACGAGGGATTGCATTTTTTGTCGATCGCCCGGCCTGTCAGTATCCACCACAACTCGATAGCGCAAACCCAAAGCGGACGGTCGATCGAATGACGGCGAATTATCCGCCACATCCGGCAAAGAATTCCCCCCTAAAGGTGCAGGTACATAGCCGCCCCTTCCGATAGGAATGTTGCGGCCCGGAACCGGCAATCTACCCTCGGAAGAAACCGAACTCGAACTATCAAAATTGGGAGAAATCATTGGTTGCTGTACCGAACTTTCCGAAACCGATCGATAATTCGGATCGGGCACAGGAATTGCGATCGCCCCTGGGACTACCGGTGAAGCAGGGGCATTTCTTGGAGAAAGCTCTTGTCGCAACAGAGGGCTTGGCGGTGCGGGTCGATTTTGCACCGGTCGCCTGGAAATCGGCGAAATTGGCGCTGTTTGAACTCTGGGACTTAGCGGCCCGGGAGTGTAAGCAGGGAGAGAAGTTTCTGGGCCACCGATACTCGGAGGTCGATCGGCCCTTAGCTGCAAAGCACTTCCCCCCATTGGCCCAGGGGTAAAAGTTCCCGCCACATCAACCGATCCCGTAGTCCGACTGCTCAACAATTGATTGCCGTAAGCTGGGATTACTTGACCTTTGGCCGCATTGTTCACATCGTACTGACCGTTGTTGCGAATAACATTGCCCCCCGGTTCGGCAGCAGTTCCCAAATCCGGCAGAGATCTCGATATCGCCACAATTCCGTCCCGCTGGTTTCTCTCGATATAATTGTTACGCAGCACCGGTCTAGCATCAGCTTGCACCACCACGCCATCTTTATTGCGAGTAATTTTGTTGCCGATTAGCAGAGGCGAAGCGTTCTGCGCTACATTCACCCCAAATCCCGTGTTTTCAAACAAATTATCTCGAACTTCCGGCTGGGAACTGCCAAAAATCGTAATGCCGTTAGCTCCATTTTTCGAGAAAACATTCCCGCCAATCGTCGGCCTGGAAGTACCCACTACCGAAATGCCGTCGTGAGTGCTACCCGAAAAAGTATTGTTAACAACCGTTGGAGAACTCGATTCGATCCACAAAGCGTAACCGCGATAGTTGGTATTCGTCACCGTCACCCCGCTGAGTCCCGCCCCGTCTGCGCCTAAAATCGCAATATTTTGACCCGCCGAAGTCGGACTGATAAAGTATCCTCCGCCTTTGATGACAATATTCTGACCGCGAGTGTTGGGATTTCCCTGAACTGTCACGCTGGGCCTGAGCATTAATGGAAATTTTTCGCCGGTTTGCTCGCTGTAAGTACCGGGCGCTAGCAAAATCGCTGTTTTGGGCGGGGCCACGCTTAAGGCGTAGGTAAGGGTTTTAAACGGAGCTTGATCGCTGCCGTTGCCCCCCGTGTCGCTGCCACCAGTCGAGCTGACGTAGAGTATGTTAAGGTCGCTATCGAGGGCCTGAGAAAGTAGCTGCACTCCGGGTATCCCGGCAGCGATAACTGACGGTTGATGGTTGCAAAGGGCGGTCATCGCAAAAACGAGCAGAAGGCAAGAACTCAGACAAGATTTTTGCGATCGCTTTTCTTTGCACTCGCTATATTGAGAATTTAGGAGCATAAATAAACCCCACTGATTTGCGATCCGAGTTCCGCTTCCCGAGTTCGATGTCGGGTTTTCGTGATCGAACTTTGATTTCACCCGCCTGCTGGGGTTTTCTTCTGTTAATCTTTTGTGTTGTTCTGCTAACCTCACGGCTCTCCTCCCAAGTGTGGTATGCAGTTTAACGATTCCACTCTCATCAAGTTTGATCTATTATGCTTTGTTTTCATCAAATTCAATAAAACTTAAAAAATTATTGTCGAATTTACATTGGTTTATGCCAAAATTAAGCCGCCTGCGCGACGATCTTGACGGCGTGGGACAATGTAGCGGTTTGACTGGTAAGATTAATTATAATTAGGGTGGTTCTGAATGACCGATAAACAAAACAGAACTTTACCGGCACAGCCAGCCCTCTGCCGGATCTTAGATGCAAATTTAGATCGCGCGCGCGAAGGGTTGAGAATTATTGAAGAATGGTGCAGGTTTGGTCTTAACAGCGCCGATTTAGCTGGCGAGTGCAAGCAACTGCGTCAAGAATTAGCTGCTTGGCACGTCGCAGAACTTCGCAGTGCTAGGGATACGCCGACTGATCCGGGTACGGAGTTGACTCACCCGCAGGAAGAGCAGCGTTCGAGCATTCAGCAGCTACTGGAGGCGAATTTCTGTCGGGTGGAAGAAGCTCTGCGGGTACTCGAAGAGTATGGCAAAATTTACGATCGGAATATGGGGGCGGCTTTTAAGCAGATGCGCTATCGGGTTTATACTCTCGAAAGCGATTTGCTGGCTTACCGGCGCTACCAGCAGTTACTTCGATCGCAGTTATACCTTGTAACTTCGCCGAGAGACAACTTGATGGGAGTGGTGGAAGCTGCTTTGCAAGGGGGACTGACTTTGGTGCAGTACCGCGACAAAAGCTCAGACGACGGCGTAAAGTTGGCTAACGCGCGCCAGTTGTGCGAACTTTGTCACCGCTACGATGCTTTGCTGATTGTCAACGATCGAGTGGATTTTGCGATCGCAGCGGATGCCGACGGCGTACACTTAGGACAGGGAGATTTGCCTGTGGCGGAAGCGCGCAAGTTGCTCGGCCCGGGACGCATCATCGGTTGTTCGACGACGAATGGCGAGGAAATGCAGCGAGCCGTGGATGCGGGAGCCGACTATATTGGAGTTGGGCCGGTTTACCAAACTCCTACTAAACCTGATAAACAGGCGGCGGGTTTGGACTATGTGCGGTATGCTGCTACTAAGTCGCCGATTCCGTGGTTTGCGATCGGCTCAATTGATATCAACAACCTCGATGAAGTATTGAATGCTGGAGCTCAAAGGGTTGCTACAGTACGATCGATTATGGAAGCAGAACAACCTACTTTAGTCACGCAGTTTTTCATCTCGCAGTTGATTCGGATGCAGAATCTGAAAGCTCAGAAAGCTTTGCACGGAAAAAGCTAGATTGATGGGGGATTTGTCGGGCGGGTTTCGATAAGACGGCGGTTTCAACCGCCGAGTCTTATTATCTTCAACCCGCGCACCATCCGGGTTTGGTTTGTGTAGACGCGGTTTCAACCGCCGAGTCTTATTATCTCAAGCGTATTGGAATATAATTTTGTTACGAAACCCGCCCTGAAAACTGATATTCTACTAATGATCAATCAAATTGCGCTGCAAGTTAACGGAGAAAATCGCAATTGTGCGATCGACACACCGTTACCAGAATTACTAGAACAATTAGGATTAAACCCGCGCTTAGTAGCTGTGGAGTACAACGGCGAAATCCTGCACAAACAATTTTGGGAAACCACAAAAATACAACAGGGCGACATCCTAGAAGTTGTCACAATTGTCGGAGGAGGTTAGATCAAACGGCGGTTGAAACCGCGTCTACACAAACGAAGTCCGCCTCCGCGGACTGAAGATCAAACGGCGGTTGAAACCGCGTCTACACAAACGAAGTCCGCCTCCGCGGACTGAAGAAGACAACGTAATTTTAATCGCTTCTTCTTCAACCCGCGGAGGCGGGTTTGGTTTGTATAGACGCGGTTTCAACCGCCCAATTATATGAATTCCCAGGCAAAACCTAGGAACGCATAAAATTAAACAGCAACAGCTTCAGCCACAGGTGCTGCTACAACAGGATAAATGCTGACTTTCTTGCGAGTTTTGCCTTTTCTTTCAAAAGTCACCACACCGTCAATCATGGCAAACAGAGTATCATCTCTGCCGATACCAACATTATTACCGGGGTGAACCTTCGTGCCGCGTTGACGAATCAAAATGTTGCCCGCTTTGACAACTTGACCGCCGTACTTTTTGACACCCAGACGCTGGGAATTAGAATCGCGTCCGTTACGTGTACTGCCTGTACCTTTCTTGTGGGCCATAATGTCCTCAACTTTATTTACTATTGTTTATTCTGATTCAATTTCGCCGGTTTGGGGAGCTTCAACAACTTCTTGAGTTAAATCTCTCGCTGCCAAAACAACACCATTGACTGTAATAGAGTCAATCATAAAGCGAGTTGTTTCTTGACGGTGCCCTTTTTTCTTCCGAGTTTTCTTTTTCGGCTTCATCTTGTAGACGAGGACTTTGCGGCCCCGGAAATGCCGCAGAACAGTTCCTTCTACTGTGGCATTTTCTAGTAAAGGCTGGCCGATGTGAACGTCGTCTTCGTGCTGGATCAGAAATACTTTGTCAATGGTGACTTTGGATTCTGCTTCAACGTGAAGCAGTTCGATGTCGTAGAAGCGGCCTGGTTCTACTCGAAATTGTTTGCCGCCGGTTTCAATGATTGCGTAAGTCATGGGATGGTTGTTGAGATTGCCGTACAGGTAGCTGATGAGTCATTGGTCATTGGTCGTTGTGGACTTTTGACGGCTGACTGCTCTCCAGCTTTTGGAATGTCTTAACCTGATCCGAGCCGGATTTAGACAGACAATCTACTATTATTGCGGATTATTGGAGTTTTGTCAAGGTAAAAGGTACTTAATCTTTTCTAATTGTTAGTTTGAGAACAGATTTGTGGGGAATTTTTATGAACAGGCTTTCCGGGCTGTTCCACAAAAAGTGAATTTCCTTGTGGGGTGGGCCCTCCTAGTCCGGGCCCGAAAGCCCGATCGACATAGGAAGGCCGATCGACCTTATTCTCTCCAAAAGGTCGATCTATGGATCTCGATTCAAGCAGTCGCAGAACATTTGGTCGATCGTAACAATTCCAAAGCTTGCTGCTTCACCCTACCTTCCATCACCTCTTTTTGCAAATTAATAAGATACCTCCACAAAACAAATGATCCAATAGCTATGTGGGTTTAGCGAAAATTTCCACAAACCATTTTTGAAGATTGGGGAGGCGATTAATCTGG
>JARCMA010000175.1 GCA_030248405.1 Microcoleus sp. MP8IB2.171 | reverse complement strand
ATTATAAAGAGGGTTAACCGCCGTCAACCGTCCCCGAAGAGAAAAAACTGCAGCCCACTAAAGCCACTTAATTATACCCGCTCAAAATATGACTAATCAGTTAGATAACGATAAGCTTCCTATCGCCGCACAGCGAGTTGCCTTTGCCCTTCGTACAACAGGCTGGGTTTGCTTCTGGGTACAGTTAGTGCTAGCGGTGGTAGCGGGGATCATTTTGCTCTTTGCCATCCCCTTCGCCATCCCCAGCACTACCGCCGGTGCGAGTTCAACCAGTGCCGGCACCGGCGGGGGCGTATTTTTTGCCATTTGCGGGCTAGCCGTACTCGCTTACAGCGTATATCGCTCTTTCCGCTTCACCCGTTTGTCGAGACAACTGCGATCGCCCGCTAACGCTGTCCGCCCCAAAAAAGCAGACACCATCAAAGAGGTGCGGCTGGCACTGATGAGCAACTTGTCAGGAATGCTGCTGACTCTGATCGGCGCAGAAGCCATCAGCGGCACGCTTTTAGCCAAATCTCTAGCTCAGCCGCAAGCCTTGTTCGGTGCCGCAGTTGATGTGGGCCGATTTATTCAGCCCCTAGACATATTTGTGGTACTCGCCAATACTCACGCCACTGTTGCCCACTTTGTCGGGATTTTCGGGGCTCTTTGGTTGCTCGATTGCATCCACAAACAGTAGTTATTGGTTATTGGTTATTGGTATTGGTTATTGGTTATTGGTGAGGGGCTACCCATGCCCGATGCCCGATGCCCGATGCCCGATGCCCGATGCCCCACTCACTCTCCCACTCCCACTCTCCCCCAACCGACATCCGGAATCACTGCCAACCTGTCGAAGAACGTACTCAGATACCTTCTACCAAGACAACATGAATATTATGGCACTGAAACCCGAGGCTTATTTTGGGGTGACAGATCACCCAACTATTGAAATTTCTCAAGAAAGTTTTCGTTCTGTCCTAGGTCAAATAGAATCTGAACTCCTCTGTAGCGACACCTATAGTCACGCTCTAGCTAGCTTGCAAACAATGTTGGGCGAAGCAGCCTCCGCTGCCGAAATTTTAATTAGAGCAGTTAGCAGAGAAGCCGT
This sequence comes from Microcoleus sp. MP8IB2.171, assembly GCA_030248405.1. GTDB lineage: Bacteria > Cyanobacteriota > Cyanobacteriia > Cyanobacteriales > Microcoleaceae > Microcoleus. The sequence continues at coordinate 5,661 of JARCMA010000175.1, read as the reverse complement.
CAAGCTCGCATTTGACCGATTTCCCAAACAAAACAAAATTGAACCGAGTAGCCCAAGAGAGTTTTACTGCTGTAAGTCCCGCCATTGAGACAGTGACAGAAATTCAAGAATTGGAGTCACCAGTAGCTGTTCCTGTCTTCTATTGGCGCAGCGCTAGTGTGGAAGCGCCGCCCCAAACCGAATCCGACACAGAAGAAAATTCCGATCGAGACACTAACACTTCTGAAGACAGCCAACAAGCGCCCCAAGACGAAATTAAAGTCGAGTCGGCTCCACCTGCAACTGTCACAGTCCCCGGAAAATCCTTCCCAGGGTTCGGTTTTCCCAAAAAGCCGAAAAAACTCACCAATGAAGAAGAAGCAGCTTTAGCAGTTCAACAGCGAGAAGAGTGCCTGCGGGAGTTGGGTGGAGAATTGCGTAAGGGACGGCAAATTCGCTCCCTATCCATGCAGCAACTCCACAGTCAAACTCTCGTGCCCCTGCACCACATCGAATCGATCGAAAATGGCGAAATCGATAAACTGCCCCAAGATATTTACGTTAGAGGTTTTATCCGCAGACTCGGCGACGCCTTGGGACTAGACGGCAGCGCTATGGCGAATGCTTTGCCCAAACCCGCTCCGAGTCCAATTCCCAGTATGTATGTGTCTGTTTCCGATTCCGACTCAGGCGAAGGCTTTCAAATGCGTCCGGTGCATTTGTACATCGGCTACACCGCTTTGATGGCTGGGGCTGTAGGGGGTTTGGGTTGGCTGTCGCAGCAACCCGTGGTGCCAGGAGCACAGGCAGCACCTCCAACGCAGGTGACACCGCCAGCCTCAGTTGCACCGGCTCAGAAGACCCCAGAAAAAGCACCTCAACCGGGCTTGAAGAAGTCTAATAGTCACGGGGGAATGATTATGGGGGCTGACATGGCGCCGCCGGAGGTGATTTTTGGTTAGTGTGTGTCGGGCGAGCGATCGTCCGACAACTCTCTTGGCGCAGGTGAACTCGGAAACCCGGTTTCCGAGTTCACCTACATACGGATACTTGCTTGAAGAAATGAGTCCTGGAGAGCAATCACGGTGGAGATTTTAGTTGAATCCCCCACCTTCATCCATCTGTAGAGTGAAATCTAAAATCTAAAATCTAAAATCTAAAATCTAAAATCTAAAATCTAAAATCGCCCGTTTACCCAAAGTGATTTTTCAACTGCATCAGGAAACCCGATATGTGCGATAAACTATCTATTTAACCACTCCTAAAAGAGGTTTCCGATAAGATGAGTTCCCCAGCCACCGCTGCTTTCTCCGATCTCGATCCGCTATCTACTCAGTCCCCAACAGTCACGAGTTTGGCGGCACCAGACAGTGCTTTGGTAACGGCGGCTCAACTGCCACAAGCATCTTGGACAATAGAAGATAGTGAGAAACTCTACCGAATTCAAGGTTGGGGCGAACCGTATTTTTCGATCAATGCAGCCGGTCACGTTACAGTGTCTCCCAAGGGCGATCGCGGCGGTTCCCTCGACTTGTGCGAACTGGTAGAATCCCTCAAACAGCGAAATTTGGCTTTGCCACTGTTGATTCGATTTTCTGATATTTTGGAAGACCGGATCGAGCGCTTAAATTCTTGTTTTGCCAGAGCGATCGCTCGGTACAATTACAAAAATGTCTATCGCGGTGTGTTTCCAGTTAAATGCAACCAGCACCGACAATTAATTCAAGATTTGGTGCGTTTCGGTCAACCCCATCACTTCGGACTGGAAGCCGGCTCGAAACCGGAATTAATGATAGCTTTGGCGACATTAAAAACCCCAGGCGCTTTGTTAATTTGTAATGGTTACAAAGACCGCGAATACATCGAAACTGCTATTTTGGCGCAGCGGCTAGGGCAAACTTCCGTAATTGTGCTGGAGCAAATAGAGGAAGTAGAACTCGCAATCGCCGCGAGCAAAGCATTAGGAATTAAACCGATTTTGGGAGTGCGAGCAAAACTCACTACCAAAGGCGTTGGCCGCTGGGGAGGTTCCACGGGCGATCGGGCAAAATTTGGCTTGACAATTCCTGAAATTATCCGTGCAGTCGGCGAACTAGAAAAAGCTGGAATGCTCGATTGTTTGCAGTTATTGCACTTCCACATCGGCTCTCAAATTTCCTCAATTAGTGTCATCAAAGACGCCATTCGAGAAGCCAGCCACATTTATGTAGAATTAGCTAAATTGGGAGCTAATATGAACTACTTGGACGTAGGCGGTGGACTCGGCGTTGACTACGACGGGTCTAAAACAAACTTCCACGCTTCCAAAAACTACAATATGCAAAACTACGCTAACGACGTAGTAGCGGGAGTGAAAGATGCCTGCGACGAGCGCAAAATCCCGGTTCCAATTATCATTAGCGAAAGCGGGCGGGCGATCGCATCTCACCAATCAGTGTTAGTTTTTGACGTACTCGGTACTAGCGATGTCCCCAGAGAAGTACCCGAACCAGTAGACGAAAACGCCCACCAAATTCCGCGCAATCTCTACGAAATTTACCAATCTATCAGTCCCGAAAATTACCAAGAAGTTTATCACGATGCTATCCAATTTAAGGAAGAAGCAGTCAGTTTATTTAACTTAGGCTATTTGGGAATTGCGGAACGGGCAAAAACCGAACAGTTGTACTGGGCTTGCTGCGATAAAATACAGGCGATCGCGCGGCAAAAAGACTACGTATCTGACGATTTGGAAGACTTAGAAAAGGTGATGGCGTCCATTTATTACATCAACTTATCTGTTTTCCAGTCAGTACCGGACAGTTGGGCAATTAACCAATTGTTCCCTATTATGCCAATTAACCGACTCGACGAAGAACCAACTCAACGCGGTATTTTAGCAGATCTTACCTGCGACAGCGACGGCAAGATCGACCAATTTATTGATTTGCGAGATGTGAAGTCGGTTTTGGAACTGCATACTCTCAAACCTGGAGAACCTTACTATTTGGCACTATTTTTGGGAGGTGCTTATCAAGAAATTATGGGCAACCTGCACAACTTATTCGGCGATGCTAATGCAGTTCACATTCAGCTAACTCCTTCTGGCTATCATATAGAACACGTTGTGAAAGGAGACACTATGAAAGAAGTCCTCAGCTACGTACAGTACGATTCAGAAAGTTTGGTTGAAAGCATCCGCCGTCAGACTGAAGCAGCTTTGCAGCAAAATAAAATTACTCTTTCCGAGGCCCAACTTTTGCTGCAAAATTACGAGCGGAGTCTCAGCCAGTATACTTATCTTCAGTCGTGAAATACCCAAACTAAACGGAGTACCGTTATAGTTCGGGCTTCGTGTCTCGTTTGCCGTTGCTCTGTTGGGAATACCCGTTACCGAGTATTCGTCACTGAAGACGATCCGAGTCTTACACAGCATCTCTGGCTTTGCAGCCTTTATCCCTTCGTAGGGAACCCACGCAGAAGCCCTGTTTCCCAAGGCAAAATTTTTCTTCGTACAACAAACATGGCTTATTTTTTACAGGAGGGCGTTACCTTACCAACCAGCGGTCTGTTCTTTCCCCCTTTCTCTCGCAGTTATCCTTGGTAAGCATATTACTGCTACTGTGACCTATTGTTTGCAGTCGAGTGGGTGGGTCGCAACCACTTATATCTTACACGTTTCTGTTAGAAAATCCGGGAATTGTCGATCTTTTTGACAGACCTTGCTCGGCTTATATTCCCGCGCTAAACGGAGTACCGTTATAGCGTGGGACTTACGCCGATTGAGTTACAATGTAGGGTGCAACCTAAGCACATTACCAGAATTGAAAGCTGAGATCATAAATGTAAAAGTAGGGTGCGCCTAGCGCACCTTACCTTGAGCAATTACCAATTATTCAGGACGGAGAATTTCTGCGATCGCCCGCCGCTCTTCTCCGTGTTGAGTAGGTAAAACTTGGCGAGCGTCAGTAATCAGCCAATCGAGAGCCGCCGCTTGCAAATCGATCGCAGCCCCGGTTTTATCAACGCAGTAGCGCCCGAACACCAGTTTATCAACCAACCGCACCTCCGGCCCCAAACGGGAATACTCAAAAATCACGCTGTTTTCCACAGTTGCGCCACTGCAAAGCCAGCAATTTGGGCCAATCATTGTCGGCCCGACAATTTTTGCTCCATCCTCAATGATCGTCATCCCACCAATGTAAACAGGCCCAGTAATATCAACCTTATCCCAGTTGACAGCTACATTCAAACCAGCGTAAATGCCGGGGCGCACTTCAATTCCCGGAATAGAAACATTTTTAACTTGTCCCAGGAGCACGCTCTGAATTGCCCGCCAATAGTCAGGAACTTTGCCGATATCCACCCACTCAAAGTCCATGCTAATCCCGTAAAAAGGCGCGCCTTCTGCTACTAGCGCGGGGAATAACTCCGAACCGATATCGTATTCCTGACCCGAAGGGATGTATTTGAATATTTCCGGTTCAAAAATATAAATACCAGTGTTAATGTCGGTACTCAGAGCTTCCTCTACAGAAGGTTTTTCTTGGAAAGCTTTAACTTTGCCAGACTCGTCTGTTACCACCACTCCGTAACTGGGAACCTCCTCGCGGGGAACCGATTTCATAACAATAGTAGCGATCGCCCCTTTTTCCCGGTGCCACTTCACAGCAGCAGTCAAGTCCAAGTCAATCAAAGCGTCGCCGCACAGCACCACAAAAGTATCGTCAAAAAACGGCGAGAAGTCCTGAATTCGTTTCATGCCACCAGCAGAACCGACAGCCTCTCCAATCATTTTTCCATCCTCAATTCGCCCTTCAAAAGAATAGGCAATTTGTACCCCAAACTTTTGACCGTCGCGGAAGTAGTTTTCAATCACGTCTGCCAGGTGGGAAACGTTGACCATAATTTCGTCAAATCCGTGCTGGCGGAGCAATTCAACCAAAAACTCCATCACTGGCTTTTGCAGGATGGGAATCATCGGTTTGGGTATTGTCTGAGTAATAGGACGGACGCGAGTGCCTTTACCGGCCGCCAGAATCATCGCTTTCATTCTTAACTTCCTCAACCCTCTGTTAATTGATATCAACTGAACAATTAGATGCTAGCGGTTGCGATCGTTGAAGCGATCGAGCACAGCAAAATCCTGACCTGTTTATAGGCGACATCGTACCAGGCTATCAATCATTTATTCCGAATTTACCTGGATTTAAGAAACCAGGTATCGAGAATCAGCAAGAACTTCACACTCCCGCTCTCCGCATTCGGGACTCAGCAACAGAATGCCAGAGAGCGAGATTCTGCCTAGAATCTTAACCGACGCAGTGGCATAGTTATTAGTTTCCTCCGATAACCTAATACCCTGCAAGCTCAAAGCGCGCGGATTTTGAGGTCTTGGTAAAACTCCTCTTGAAGCAACTCTACTTTAGACTGAGCCGATAGCAGCAACAACGCCCAAAAAATACCCACGCGGTCATGATTTGGCAAGTGAACTTCCCCACTAGATACCGGGTGTTCTGCGTTGACAGGAGAGTGCAAATCGTTATGGTGCCAGAGCTCTAGCAATTTGTCCAAGTCCAGCCAACCCTCGTCAATTTCCTGGCCCCGCTGAGCCAGAAACCGTTCGAGTTCACTAGCAGTTTCTACGAGATTTTCTTGGTGAGCTAGCTCAAAGATAGCCTGAGCCGCTTGCGATCGCATTTT
>JARCMA010000174.1 GCA_030248405.1 Microcoleus sp. MP8IB2.171 | reverse complement strand
CCCTCTCCCCATCTCCCAATCTCCCAATCTCCCCCTCTCCCCATCTCCCAATCTCCCAATCTCCCCATCTCCCAATCTCCCAATCTCCCCATCTCACCGCCAGCGGACGATCGCAATTTTAGTCCCCTTACCCACTTTGGAAACAATCTCAAATTCGTGCATCAACCGCTTGGAACCACTCAGCCCCAAACCCAAACCGTGATTAGAAGTATAACCGTCAGTCATTGCCAATTCGATGTCTGGAATTCCCGGGCCCTTGTCTTCAAATATCAGCCTCAGCCCTTTGCGGGTGCCTAATAGGAGCGTTTCGAGAGTTACAGTTCCCCCTTTGCCGTACTCTACAGTATTGCGGGCGAGTTCGCTGGCTGCGGTAACGATTTTCGTTTGGTCTAATAAACCGAATCCCATTGCTATAGCCCAAGCTCGCACTTGCTGTCGGACGTGGACTATATCGGATGACGATCGGATTTCTAGTGTCTCACGTTTTGACATGGCGGCTACTGTACCAAAATAGAACTTCTCCACAAAACATAGGACTTACGCTCGTCAACTTAGTTTCTCCTAATAAAACTTACGCACTTACTACGATTTTCTCTCAATAGAGAACATAGTGAAGCAATCTCAAACCCTTGATTTAACCCTCTTGAGTGCGTAAGCCCTGTCCTAAGAAATCTTCAGTTTGTCAACAAGGTATCTACAAACAAACTCGGTTTCTTTACTGCCTGTGCCTCAGTCAGGGGACAATTAATCGACTGCTTACGATTGCTCGTCAGGAGAAAAACCCAAGGATTTTCTCAACAAAATCATGCCTTTTTCAACGCTTAAAGCGGTGCGAACTCCTGTCAGGGAAAGCCCCAACTCAACGAGCGTAATAGCAACCGCTGGCTGCATCCCGACCACAACTGTTTCCGCATCTAAAATTCGCGACATACTAGCGATATTGTTGATAATGCGACCGATAAAAGAATCAACAATTTCGAGGGAAGAAATTTCAATTAACACACCTTTAACACCTGTTTTGACAATGCGGTTCGTCAGGTCATCTTGCAGGGTAATTGCTAAGCGATCGTGCATATCTACTTGAATTGTTACTAGCAAAAATTCTCCCATTTGAAGTATCGGTATTCGTTCCACAAATTCACCTACTTGCTAACATTTACTTGAGTTGTCATGTCAGTGTGCAATATTTTTATGTTTCCTCTTTAATATTTTTTATAGTTAAACCTTGGCGCTGCAACGCGACTTTAAAAGCATCTGCTAAAGTAGCTTTTGTGAGAATATCCTGCAAGTCAACTCCCAAGTGAACTATGGTTTGAGCTATTTGCGGGCGAATGCCACTGATGATGCACTCAGTACCCATTAAACGGGCGGCGGCGACAGTTTTTAATAAATGTTGAGCAACTAAAGTGTCAACAGTCGGCACGCCTGTAATGTCTAAAATCGCAAATTCTGAGCCAGTTTCCATGATTTCCTGCAACAGAGTTTCCATGACTATTTGAGTGCGGGCACTGTCGAGAGTCCCGATCATGGGTAAAGCGAGAATTCCTTGCCAAAGTTTGACTACGGGTGTTGACAATTCGAGCATTTCTTGCTGCTGGCGTTCGATGACTTCTTCGCGAGCTTTGAGAAAGATTTCTGTCACCCAAAGGCCAAGCTGGTCTAATAAACTGGTGGAAAGCCAAAGTTGTTCGACAAGTGCGTCGCGGTTTTCTGTCAGTTCATGACAAAGCCGATCGAACAATGGCTTTTTGAAGCATAAAATGAAACTCGCTATCTCTGAGGGAGTAAAGCCTCTCTGAACGCGTGATCGCGAAACTTCTGCTAGCAGCACCCGCATATTTTCCCATTCGGGTGTCTGGATGTCGCTAAAGTTACCGTGCCCGACTGCAATGTGGAGCAATTGCAGAAACTCTTGACACTCGGAGCGCAATTCTTTGGCTCTCATCAAGTCGTCCCGCCGCAGCCCGGTATTTTGCAGTTCTTTGAGCCAGTCTGCTAGTAACTCTGCTTTGTGTCTTTGTAGGATTTCCGCGATCGTGTTATTGCTTGTGAGTTCCATTAAAATTATCTCCTGCTTAGCAATTGGGATGAAGTTGTACGAGCGATTCCCTACGGGATAGCTTCGCCGCGCGTACTTTACTGTTTTTTGATGGGGCAACTTCTGAGTTTAGCTCACTGTTTGCTGTTTGCGATCAAGGGTTAAGTACCTAATTGTAAAATGCGTTTGACGATCGCACTGGTAGAACTCGGAACTTCTATTTCGATTAAGGAAATCTTGCCACCTCCGGCGATAACGGCCGGTGCTTCCGGCAGAGTTTCGACTTGATAGTCGCCTCCTTTAACGTATATATCAGGCTTCAGGATATTTATCAGTTTAGTTGCTGTAATCTCGGAAAAAATTACTACGGCGTCTACTGGTTTGAGGGCGGCTAGCACTTCGGCTCGCTGATTTTCCGGTACGATCGGGCGGGGCGGCAATCCCGGCTGCTGCGGTTTGATAGCTTGCACGCTGGCGTCGCTATTCAAGCCCACCACGAGCGATCGCCCCAAATTTTTTGCCGCCTGCAAATAGCGGACGTGACCGCAGTGCAGGATATCGAAGCAGCCGTTAGTAAACACGATCGGACGCCACTTGTCCGGATCGGATGCGATCAATCTTTCAAGTTCTCTCAACGTGTAAACATCAGAAATCATTGCAGTCATTACCACCCAATTTAAACAGCGCTCAAAATTATCCTACCAAAGAATGTGATGGTTTGCACTTTCGATATTAAAAAATAAATCAGTCAATCTCCCACTCATTAATAGTTGTTTACGAGTAAATATTAATTAGTAAATGCTAACTTTTAAGCCAGAATGGATAAGTAAAAATTACCGACGGGGAAGCAGATATAGAAAACATAATTCCTCCGTCAAAAACAGCTACTCGTCTATCGGTGACTGCAGTATCCTGCTGTTGGTAACTGGAGGTTAAAAAGGTTGGTAAACAATTATTTATTCCCGCCCTCTCTTATATCAATTACTATAAGACAAGGGATTTAGCTCCACCGCCTCGGGCAGGCGATCGGGTAGTGAGAGCCCTAGGGGGTGAAACCCAACGAAACGCGCTCCTGTGTCTATTATTTCTGACACCGCCGCGCGAGCGAAAGCTAGTTAAAAGCTGGAACCTAAGCGTGCAGAGCTCATCTTTACGCTGGATTCGTCAGACTATAGAAGAAGCCAGCAGTTGCTTGCTGCCGTTTCTGGGCGCTATCTTGACCAAGCTTTACAGCCAACCCAGAAGCGCACAGCCTCCTGTGTCCAACTCTATATAGCTGTGCAGAAACTCGACCTTTTGGCTCGCAACCGCAGCCTGTGAAAACCCAGAGGAAAGTCGAGTTCGGTACCCGAAACAGCTATTTTGGTGGAAAATAGCTTAACTCGTTCAACAAAATCCACTCAACTACCCCCTTGAATCTAAAGGTGTAGAATTATCTAACACGAATTATGAAAGCAAGTAATAGCCGTCAATTTTCTTCAGTAGCTGCTCGAACTCTCAAAGTAGTCGGGATTATCTTGATTCTCTCTGCTTTGCTTGACTGCATTGTTCTGTCGCTGCCAGGAGAAACTTCAGACCTTCTCAATCGAGGCTGGCAGTTGACTGCAGCAACTCAGATAGTTGACAAGGGCATTATTCCTTTGATCGGTATCGCCCTCCTGATGACTGGCTTTTGGGTTGACAGCAGCAGTGGAGTCTCTATTGAGCGACGCAAGGTTTGGCTGGACTTGCGATTCTGGGCGCTGTTGATTTCCAGCTTGTTAGGTTTAGTTTACCTATCTCTGGTTCCCGTTCACCTCAACAATACTCGTTTGGAACTCAAGGATGCTCTGGCTCAAGTCGATCAAGAAGCCGGACAAGCGGAAGGTCAACTTGAGGCACAACTTAAAAGCCCTCAATTTAAAACTCAGGTAGAACAGCTTAAAAGCCAGCGCCGCAGCCAGATAGGTGCGCTGTTGCAAGATGAGGGGAAGCTGCAAGAAGCACTCAAGAGTCCAGATGTTCCCAAGGAATTGAAAGCTGTGCTTCAGGACTCGAAAAATGACCCGAAAGCCCTTGACAAGTTTTTGGAACAGCAAGCCCAAGAACTGCCCGCTCAAGCTCGCAACGAGATTCGCACCCGCAAGCAACAAAAAGAGAAAGAGTTGAGAACTCGATCGAGAAATTCGAGTTTGCAGACGGGAATCAGCAGTTTGTTGTTGGCGATCGGCTACATTACTGTTGGTTGGACTGGATTGAGAAGTATGGGAATTCTGCGGTTCGGCCGCCGCAAAAATTGACCGGCGCTGGCAGGGATCGTGCTGGTCGAGACATCCCTGAGAAATAGTTTGTTTACCCAATAGTTTGCCCTTACTGAAAGCTGGGAATGTTCTCAATTTATATTCTGACTTACAACGAAGAGATTGATATCGCCGCTTGCATTGAATCGGCACTGCTTTGTGACGATATCATTGTAGTTGATTCTTTCAGCACCGATCGCACCCTTGAGATTGTTCAGAACTATGCCGTGCAAACAGTGCAGCACCGCTTTGAAACTCACGGACGCCAGCGGACTTGGATGCTCCAAGAAGTCCCGTGCAAGTACGAATGGGTTTACATCCTCGAAGCAGACGAGCGGATGACGCCTGCACTGTTTGCTGAATGCTTAAAGGCGATCGAAAGTCAAGAATATATCGGCTATTACGTAGCTGAAAAAGTAATATTTATGGAGCGCTGGATTCGCCGCAGCACTCAATATCCCCGTTATCAAATGCGTCTCTTTCGCAAAGACCGAGTGTGGTTTACTGACTACGGTCACACTGAACGGGAAGTCTGCAACGGGCCTACTCACTTTTTGAAGGAAACTTACCCTCACTATACTTGCAGCAAAGGTCTTTCCCGCTGGATTGAAAAGCACAACCGCTACTCGACTGACGAGGCGGCTGAAACTCTCCGTCAATTAGAAGCGGGTCAAGTAAATTGGTGGGATTTATTGTTTGGCGCGTCGGAGGTGGAAAGGCGCCGCGCTTTGAAAGATTTTTCTTTGCGCTTGCCTTTGCGGCCTGTGGTGCGCTTTTTCTATATGTATATTTTACTGGGCGGATTTCTTGACGGCCAAGCGGGATTGGCTTGGTGCACGCTGCAAGCTTTTTATGAATATCTAATTTTGCTGAAAGTTTGGGAAATGAAGCATATGCCGCTGCCCAATTTAGACGGAGTGGAGGAACCGTCTATTTCGGAAGTAGTAACAGTTGAGCAGTCAAAAGTTTCTTATAATCTTGGCGCTTCCGATACTCGAAATTAAAAATTGGTAATAGGTACGCTCGCCTAGCCGTAGTATTTGGAACTTGTACCCTCGCGGTTCCCCCGCCGATCGGACTCGAGGGGTAGCCGAAGTATTTAGGGCTTGCTGAAAAAGTCAGAAAACAGCATTTAGAAAGATGAGTGAATTCGCGCTCGCCTTGATGAGATAAGT